>JBCCHP010000097.1:0-5509 GCA_039028675.1 Pseudomonadota bacterium
GCGCGGACCTGGCTACGGCATGATGGTAGGAAGAACGATTCCCATTCGCATTGTTTTTGCTAAACGATATGTCTGTTGATGTGATCAACAAAAATACGAACGCTATGGCCAGGCCATAGGCGACATATTGCAAGATAAAGAGTAGACGCTTGTTCAAGTCAAGTTTGTCCTGATAATAATGATAATGTGTATTTGCTCAATAAAAACAATAGTGTAACGTAACTGACCAAGAAGCAGAAAAACATAAAAAATAGCCAGAAATAGAAATGTAGTGGTTTTCTGTATAAAAAAGGGCCTCGAATTTCCCCGATCACTAAACTTTTGATACATTCCGCCATCGAAAAATTGATTAATAATCAAATTTTTTTCGGGTACGCCGATAATAGTCAAATCCGTATAAGATGAGCTGCAAATTAGGATTGCCTCATCATCAATCTCGGTTATGATGTTATAACTTAACACCACTAATATCAGTTATTTAGAGGGTCGATAATGGATAATAATAATGTTGACAAAAGTCGACGAAGGTTTCTAACAGCAGCAGCCACAGTAGTGGGTGGTTCTGGTGCTGTGGCTGCTGCCGTGCCGTTTACCTTCAACATGAAGCCAAGCGAAAAAGCCAAGGCTATTGGTGCACCAGTTGAAATCGATATTAGTACATTAGCTCCCGGCGAACGTATCATTGAACAATGGCGAGGCAAGCCAGTATGGGTATTGCGTCGTACAGAAGAAATGTTAGCGGATATTGCTGCACAAAATAGTGCTGTGAGTGATCCAGAGTCTGATAGCAGTGCGCAACCCGATTATGCAAAGAATGAATTACGTGCGGCAGAAGAAGAATACTTTGTTGTAATCGGAATTTGCACGCATCTGGGCTGTTCACCAAACTATGTCACTAAAGAAAGTGAAGACCCACCTGCTTCGGACTGGAAAGGTGGATTCTTTTGCCCATGTCATGGTTCCGTATTTGATTTGGCAGGTCGTGTATACAAAGACGTACCTGCACCAAGTAATCTTGTCGTTCCGCCTTACAAATTTTTATCACCTACCAAAATCTTGATTGGCGATGATAGTGGAGTAGCTTAATGGATAGTGCAGTAGATCAAGCCACCAAGAAACTGGTCGATTTTCGTGATTGGGTCGATGCGCGCTTTCCTCTCATGTCGAGTTGGAATGAGCATCTGGCTAAATATTATGCGCCAAAGAATTTCAACATCTGGTATTACTTCGGTGCCTTTGCGATTCTGGTATTTGTGATACAAGTGGTAACAGGCATCTGGCTGACCATGAATTACAAACCGTCTGCTGCCGATGCATTCGCATCGGTTGAATATATTATGCGAGATGCATCATGGGGCTGGTTTATACGCTATATGCATTCAACGGGTGCCTCAGCATTTTTCATTGTTATTTATCTGCATATGTTTCGTGCCTTATTGTATGGATCATATAAAAAACCAAGAGAATTACTCTGGCTAACAGGTATGGCGCTTTATCTGTTATTAATGGGCGAAGCCTTCTTTGGTTATCTACTGCCCTGGGGTCAAATGTCTTATTGGGGCGCACAAGTGATTATTTCGCTGTTTGGCGCAGTGCCATTTATTGGTGAAATGCTAGCCGAGTGGATACGTGGCGACTTCGTTATTTCGGATGTGACATTAAACCGTTTCTTTGCATTGCATGTGATTGCTTTTCCATTCCTCATTGCGGCATTAATTGGAATACATATCCTTGCCTTACATGAAACCGGTTCAAACAATCCTGATGGAATAGAAATTAAAAAGAACAAAAATGCCGATGGCATTCCTCTTGACGGTATTCCATTCCATCCTTACTACACAGTGAAAGATATCTTTGGTGCATCAATCTTTTTGATCTTTTTCTTTGCAGTTGTTTTCTTCGCGCCAGAAATGAAAGTGCCCGGTACGCATGGTTTATTCCTGGAAAGCGCAAACTTTGTTCCGGCTGATCCATTAAAAACGCCAGAGCATATCGCACCGGTGTGGTACTTCACTCCGTTCTACGCAATATTGCGTGCAGTACCATCAATAGCGGGCTCGGCTTTTCCGGGTGTTGTTGTAATGGGCTTAGCCGTAGGCTTATTCCTTTTATTACCCTGGCTGGATAGAAGCCCAGTCAGATCGATTCGCTATCGTGGTATCCGTTATCGAATCGCCTTAACGCTTTTTATAATTAGTTTTATTATATTAGGCTGGTTAGGACTACAAGTAGCGACAACGCTATATACCTGGATGGCAAGAATATTTACCGTAATTTATTTTCTGTTTTTTCTAGCCATGCCTTTTTACACTAAAAATGACAACGATAAGGCGTTACCGGAAAGAGTAACTTAAAAATAATAATAACAATGACAAGATTTATCTCACTCTTCTTATTACTTATATTAAGTGTGACAACTCATGCTGCGGGTGGTGCGAAACTACTTAACATGGATGTCGATCTGGCAGACACTCAATCACTCCAGCGTGGCGCAAGAGTTTTTGTTAACTATTGCATGGGTTGTCATTCTGCTGAATACATGCGCTACAACCGTATTGCCAAGGATTTGGGTATCGCCGATAGCGTCATGGAAGAAAACTTTATCTTTGGTGATGCAAAGATTGGCGACACCATGACCATAACCTTGAAAGACGAAGATGCGTTGAAATTCTGGGGTGTGGTCCCGCCTGATTTATCTGTGATCGGACGGTCGCATGGTGCCGATTATCTTTATACTTATTTCAAAACCTTTTATCTGGATGAGACTCGTCCATTTGGCGTCAATAATCTGGTATTAAAAAATGCGAGCATGCCGCATGTGCTGTGGGATCTGCAAGGCATGCAGGTATTGGAAACCAATGGGGATGAGAAACAAACACCTACGATTGAAGATTTAAAACTCGTTACCCCCGGGTCACAAACACCCGAAGAGTACGATCAAACAATTAAAGACCTGGTTAATTTTCTGATATACATGGGCGAACCTATTGCCCTGGAGAGAAAAAGAATCGGTGTCTGGGTGATGTTATATCTCATTTTATTCTCGATCGTCGCCTATATGCTGAAGAAAGAATATTGGCGCGACATTCATTAATCTGCCATTTAGCGGTAATTTCTGCATAAATCGTTCTCAGCTGTAGTATAATCCCGCGCTTTCTAAATTCTGGCTGGAGATTACCATGGCAAGTATCGCCAATCGTCGTTCAACGATGGTCCTTTATTCCGATTTTGACAGTCCGATAGGACATGCTGTGCGCATTGTTCTGGCTGAGAAAGATGTCAATGTCGAGATAAATTACATCGGTGAAGAAGACATAAAACCCGACGAACTCAACGAATTAAATCCTTACAATTCAGTGCTGACGCTGATAGATCGCGATCTGGTCTTGTATGATGAACAAATCATCATGGAATATCTCGATGAACGATTTCCGCATCCACCATTAATGCCGGTTGATCCTGTCGCTCGCGCGGGTAATCGACAATTGCGTTACCGAGTGATGCGTGATCTCTATGCCGTCGTCGATGAAATGGAAGGCGATAACGATATTGCTGCCGCAAATGCAAAAAAAGTATTACGTGACAACCTGACAGCCATCGCGCCCAGCTTTTCACAAATGCCATTCTTTATGTCCGAAGATTACACCTTGGTCGATTGTTGTATGGCGCCATTAATGTGGCGACTGACGCAATACGGCATCAAGTTACCGATGTCGGCCAAACCCTTACAACAATATGCAGATCGATTGTTTGAACGTGATGCATTTAAGGAAAGCCTGTCGCCGACTGAAAAGGAATACAACGAAGCAGTTTAAATTGCATCAGCGTTTATGACTTCCAATAAACCATATTTGATTCGCGCACTGTACGACTGGATTTGTGATAATCACTACACACCACATTTACTAGTGGACACCAGCGTTGAAGAATTAAATGTACCGTTGGAGTATGTGGAAGATAATCGAATTGTGTTAAATATTTCGCCTTCTGCCGTTCGCGATCTTGATCTGAGTAACGACTTTATCAATTTCAAGGCACGCTTCTCCGGCCAGAGTATGAATATTTATTTTCCTGCCAGCGCCGTACTCGCGATCTATGCCAAAGAAAACGGTCGCGGCATGATCTTTCCAGAAGAAGAAGATCAACAGGAAGTAGCAAACAACAATGTCGATGTGCCTGTTGCTCAGGAAGATGAAACCGATACAGAGAAACAGAAAAAAAATCGATCACATCTAAAAGTAATTAAATAAACGTTAATTTAGATTATCTAATGGTGACTTCACACCATGTCCGCCTTTATTTAATACATGGGTATAGACCATCGTAGTATTAACATTACTATGCCCCATCAGCTCTTGAACCGTTCGTATGTCATAGCCATTTTCTAATAGATGTGTTGCGAAAGAGTGTCTGAATACATGCGCAGTCACATGTTTCATTATGCCCGCTTTGTTAATCGCATTACTGATAGCTCTGGAAACAGAACGACTATGAATATGGTGTCGCCCTGTATTACCAGTAATTGGATCGACAGAGGTTTTATGCGAAGCAAACATATATTGCCACTTGAGTTGTTTACCTGCATTCGGATATTTTCTGGCCAATGCGCCAGGCATATGCACATGCGTAATGCCATTAGCCTGATCTATTGCATGATATTGACGCACTTTATCAATGGCTAATTCTAACCCCGGAATAACAAACTCAGGTATCAAGGTACGCCTGTCTTTATTACCTTTGCCACGACGCACAATAATTTCTCTGCGTTCAATATCCACATCTAGAATTCTTAATTCAAGGCATTCATTTAGTCTTAAGCCAGCGCCATACATCAATCCTACCATGGTCAAATGTGGTTCATTTAAGTATTCAAATACCCGTTTCACTTCAGCTTGCGTTAATACAACAGGGAGCCGCTTTGGTTTTCTGGCATATTGAAATTCCGGAATATCACCTACATCAATATTCAGTATTTGTTTATACAAAAATACGATTGCAGCTAATGCCTGATTTTGTGTAGAGGCAGCAACATTTTCTTTATTAACCAAATAACTTAGGAAAACTGCAACTTCCTCGCCCCCCATATCTTTTGGATGGCGTTTGTTATGAAATAGAATATAACGCCTGATCCAATGGGTATAGGACTGCTCTGTTTTACGTGAATAATGAAGATAACGAACTTTTTGCCTTACTTGATCAAGTAACTTTGGCTGATGTTTCCCTTCCATACTCCCCTCCATGGGTTTGTTTAATCAGATTTGTCGCCTAAGAAAATATTAGCTTATTTTATAAGTGATTGAAATTTATTGTAATAAAAAGCAAATTTCAAATAACTATTATTTAGGTGAACATTTCAATACTGGATAATAAAATCAGCAAAGTGGACACTTTGGATAAATACTGACTATACTAAAAACATCACTTATCTACTTGAAACAAGGAGGTTTTCTCATATGCATACACAAGAAATCTATAGTAGCTTATCCGACAAAGCGTCTTCTAACACATA
>JBCCHP010000098.1:0-5486 GCA_039028675.1 Pseudomonadota bacterium
ACCAGAAACAAATAGAGAAAGGACTTGATATATTAATCTCAATTATATGATTTAATTGAATTTATTGTAGTAATTATTTGTTGTTATTTTGGCAACTTCAACGAAATCGACCGCTTTTAACTCAGCAATATAATTAGCCACATGGCGCACATAAGCAGGCTGATTAGTTTTACCGCGAAATGGCACTGGTGCCAAATAAGGTGAATCCGTTTCGATCAACATGTGCTCCAATGGAACTTGCTTTGCCACTGCTTGAAGGTCTTTGGCATTCTTAAAAGTGACTATCCCGGAGAATGAGATGAAAAAGTTGAGATCAATCGCGGCTTGCGCGGTCTCCCAATCTTCAACAAAACAATGCATGACACCACCAACTTTTTCGGCGCCCTCCTCTTTTAGAATGCGAATCGTATCTTCTTTTGCTTCACGGGTATGAATAATCAGCGGTTTATCTAACTCTTTGGCTAAATTAATATGCAAGCGGAACCTTTCTCTCTGCCACTCGAGATCCCCCTCACTTCGAAAATAATCCAATCCTGTTTCGCCAATGGCCACAACGACCTCATCGCTGGCTAATTCAAGGAAAGTTGGTTCATCAATCGGTGCGGAAAGCTCTGTGTTTGGATGTACGCCAACCGAGGCCGATACCATATCGTACCGTTTTGCTAATTCAATAATTTCGGGCGAACCTTCTATATCAATAGCTACGCATAACATATGTTCGATATCTTGCTCTTTAGCCTCAGCAAAAATATCGTCCATTGCCATTGATTCACTTAATAATGGAATATGGCAATGCGAATCGACCAACATGACAGAAGTTTATTGAATTAAATGTGCCAAGGACTCACATGGTATGAGTAGCACGATCGGATTTGAGCGCTCCTGCTAACTGAGTTTCGATCTTATTTTTGGTTGCGCCTTTGTCCAACTCACTAAATTGAACACCGATTCCGGCTGTTTTATTTCCTTGCGCGCCTTTTGGGGTTATCCAAACGACTTTACCGGCTACAGGTAACTTATCTTTGCTGTCTGTTAGTGTTAACAGCATAAAGACCTCATCACCTAATTTATAAGCCTTGGCTGTAGGAATAAATAAACCGCCATTTTTAATAAATGGCATATATGAAGCGTAAAGCGCACTTTTGTCGCGTATGGTTAGCGACAGGATACCTTGTCTTGGGTCTCGGCCAGCTGCCATGGATAACCTCTTAAAATTGCTTTACTTGCTTGGGATTATTCCAGTAAATGATTATCTCTTCAAGCAAGCTAAGTGAATTGAAGTTTGTTTGTGCTGTCGCTTCTCGGTATTTCTGCTGTAAAAAGCCGTAAATACGCATTATTCGTGCAATATCCAGGCTTTTAGCAATCTCTAATAATCCTTCACTCAAATCTTGATTTACGATGTCAGCGCCATCATGCATTAATTTTAAGCGAACAATATCCTGACAGAATCGCATCAACCAAACGATGACTAGATCGCAACCGAGAGATTCCCAACGACTTGCAAGTTCGACCGGATTTGCTCTGTCTTGCAATATTAAATCGATATCTGCGACGATTTGTTGTCTCTCATCGAGCATTTCATTTTCGAGCATCTCTATGACTGCCAATGGCGCGCCACCCGTTAATTGCAATAACAATTCAGATGAATAAGCACTCTCGATTTTTTGTTCTTCTAACCAGTTTATTGCCTGCTGGTCATAAGCTGGTTGAAATTCTATTTTCTGACAGCGACTACGGATCGTAATTGGCAATCGTTCGGGGTGATGACTGATTAATATGAGCATGGATTGTTCTGGCGGTTCTTCCAATGTTTTTAATAATGCGTTTGCTGTCGATCGATTCATTGCCTCCGCAGGAGATAAAGTCACAATCTTGTTTTTTGTGGTAAAGCTCTTTAACGACAAGAATTCAATTAACTCTCTTATCTGAGTCACTTTAATTTGCTTGCCGATCTCTTCTGGTTCAATAGACCGATAATCAGGATGATTTCCAGTATCAAATAAGCGGTAACTCTGGGAACTTTCATCAGGGTTACATTCGTCTGCAGTATTGAAGCAAAGTAGATGTCTTGCTATCTGTTTAGCAAACTCATGCAGACCTAGCCCAGCATTACCCGTAAGTAATAACGCATGTGGCAATCGATGCTGCGTATGCATAGTCATAAAATGCTGCCATTGACTAGCTTGCCATGGATAGTGTGTCAACATAGGTCTGCTTGATTCAAAATGTGTGAAATTTGCTGCTTAACGTTATCTAGCGATTCTGCTGCATTGATTAGCTTGAAACGATTCGGTTCTGCTTTGGCACGTTGTAAATAACAATGACGAACTCGTTCAAAAAAATCGATCTGTTCTTGTTCGAAACGGTCTGCATCACCACGACGCCCGGCTCGTCTTAGGCCAAGCTCTACATCAATATCAAATAACAATGTTAAATCTGGTTTCAAACCGGCCTGAACCCATTCTTCAAGTGTACTGATCCTATCCGCATCTATTCCTCTTCCAGCACCTTGATAGGCATAACTGGCATCTGTAAATCGATCACATAAGACAATCTTACCTTGTGCCAATGCCGGTCTGATGACCTCGCTAATATGTTGTGAACGTGCGGCAAACATAATCATTAACTCTGTATCAGAGGTAATTTGTGTATTGGTTTGTTCAAGTAGAATTTCTCGAAGCTGTTCGCCAGTTTTAGTACCGCCAGGTTCACGTGTTATCAACACATTTTTACCAGCACCATGTAACAGATTAGCGATGACATCGAGTAACGTACTTTTACCCGCGCCTTCAACACCTTCCAACGTGATAAATAAACCCTTGTGACTCATTTTGCTTTCAATTGATATTTTGCGACTGCTCTATTATGTTCAGCAAGCGTTTCAGAAAAATAATGCGACCCGTCTCCTTTCGCAACAAAGTATAACCATTTTCCATCTTTTGGATGTAATGCTGCGAAAATTGCCTCTCGACCAACTAATGAGATCGGTGTGGGTGGCAAACCGCGGTAGCGATAAGTGTTATATGGTGAATCGATACTTAAATCCTTTTTTCTTATATTGCCATCAAATTGCTCACCAATCGCATAAATAACCGTCGGATCGGTTTGTAGCTTCATATTCTTTTGTAAACGGCGGATAAATACACCCGCAATCTCATCTCGCTCACTGGCAAGCCCTGTTTCTTTTTCGATTATCGACGCCATAATCAATGCCTCGTAAGCAGATTGATAAGGCACATTTTCAGAGCGATTTTCCCATTCCTCGCTTAATATGTTTTGCAGGCTCTCGTAAGCCCTGAGAAAAAATTCTTTATCTGTTGTGCCTCTGGGAAAATAATATGTATCAGGGAAAAAAAGCCCTTCGGCAACTTGTTGTTCTAAGCCGAGTTGCGTCATTAATGTATCTGGCTGCGTATAATCGAGCGTCTTTATCAAAACAGGATCTTGTTTAACAATATTCATTGTTTCCCAAATATGCCAACCTTCTACCAGCGTAAGGGAGTATTGAATCACTTTACCTGATGTAAACAAGATTAATAATTCTTCAGGCAGTAAAGCCTGCTGGATTAGATATTCACCTGACTGGATTTTTCTGGTTAGACCTTTTTCTTTTGCCAGCAATTTAAAATAAAAAGCATTATCAATAATCTGAAGTTTTTCGAGCTGGTTAACTATTGACTGAAGAGATTGACCTCGGTCTATCTCAAAAACAACCTCTTCCGATGGTGTGATTGGCGTTTGTTTAAAATAATGATAGTCCTTATATAGATAAACTGTTATTACACTAACAATAATTATAATTGATATACCGCAGATTAACGCTATACGACGTAGTTTCAAATTATATAGCCTTGCCTTTTTAATAATTTGGTGACTTCAGATGAAACAGTGCTGATTCGAAAGTCATGCTCATCTATCTTTGTCACTGGCCAAACGCCAACTAAACTATTACATAAAAATATTTCTTGTGCTGATAGTAATTGTTTTCGAGTAACAGTTTGTACAGAAACATCTGGGTAATGATCGATAATTTTTTGACGGATAACTCCAAATACTCCGCATTGAGATAAATCAGGCGTGATAAGTTTTCCTTTTGCAACCAAAAATAAATTCGTCATCGTGCCTTCAATCACATTATCATTAGTATCCAACACTATTCCTTCATCAACTGCCGCTTCTGTGCACTCTGCTCTGGCCATCACTTGTTCGAGCCGATTCATATGTTTGATACCGGCTAAACCAGGGTTGATTCCATATCGTGTTTTACAAAAAATTGTAGATACGCCCTGTTCATAATTATCGATAGAATATTTTGGCCAGGGATAAATTGAAATGATTCTGTTTGGACTGGGGTTTGCAGGTGGTGCATAACCTCGCCCTCCCTCTCCTCGTGTAATGATGATTTTTAATACTGCCTGTTCGTGGCCGCCAATTATCGTTTCACATTCATTTTTCAAAACTGACAAATCATGAAAGGGAATATTCAAGCGTACACAACTAATTGCTAGCCGTTCCAGATGTTCTGTCAGGCAAAATAATTGGCCATCTTTTAACGCGATGGTCTCAAATACCCCATCACCATATTGCAGTCCACGATCATCTATGGAGATATTTTCTGCAGGTACCCCATTTACCAACCTGTCAGTCGTCATTTTTAGTTTCTTATTATTCAGTTTTTGTAAAAATTAATGTGCCATTGGTCCCACCAAAACCAAATGAATTTGATAATGCGACATTGATATCCATATTTCTCGCCTGATGCGGGACATAATCCAGATCGCATTCAGGATCGGGATTATCCAAATTAATTGTCGGTGGCGCTATCTGGTCTCTAATTGATAACACGGAAAATATCGCCTCGACTCCACCCGCAGCGCCCAACAAATGTCCTATCATGGATTTGGTTGAACTAATCGCGACGTTATTAGCATGATCACCAAAGACTCGTTTCACTGCCATTGTCTCTGCTATATCGCCCGCGGGTGTAGAGGTACCGTGAGCATTAATATAATCAACTTGTTTTATGGATACATCGCCATTATTTAATGCATTAAGCATACAATTTGCTGCACCTTCACCATTTTCTGACGGTGCGGTCATATGAAAAGCATCACCGCTCATGCCATAACCACGCAACTCGGCATATATCGTTGCCCCTCGCTCACGCGCATGGTCATATTCTTCTAATACCATGACACCAGCGCCATCGCTCAGCACAAACCCATCTCTATCTTTGTCCCATGGTCGACTCGCCTTTTCAGGGTCATCGTTTCGACTGGATAATGCACGCGCAGAGGCAAAACCCGCTAACCCGGTTTCTGATGAAGCCATTTCAGCACCACCAGCAATCATGACATCAGCATCGCCGTATTCAATTAAACGAGCTGCATCGCCAATATTGTGAGTTCCTGTTGTACAAGCCGTCACAATAGCAAAGTTCGGTCCTTTCAAGCCGTACATGATTGATAGATGCCCGGATATCA
>JBCCHP010000099.1:0-5484 GCA_039028675.1 Pseudomonadota bacterium
CATCTCAATCATTTCTTTTGAAAATGCATAAGCCGCCAAAGGCGCAGAATAGGTTCTTTCCGTTTGTAAACGTAAATCAGATAATAATAGATCCAATACGCTATTGATTTCGGTTGAATAGACAACATTGCCATTTTTATCGGGTTCATCCAATTTAGGATGAAAGTGTAAAGAATCTAGTATGCCGATTATGATATAGATCATCAGTACCACAGCTGCCGACATGGCTAACGGACGTTTTGCTACTTCACGCCATGGTGCTCGTAAATGTTCATGCTTACTTGCATAAAAGACGAAGCCAATGACCATCGCGACTAATAAAAATATAAAGGCATCGGTGATAAAGATGACGGGCATTAGTTTAACCTTACCCTAGGGTCGACAAGCGTATAAGAAATATCCGTTAGTATTAGACCAATGATATATAACACTGAACCAAGAAATACCATGGAACGTACGATAGCAAAATCCTGTGCACTAATGGCATCGATGGTATAACTACCAAGCCCGGGTATGGCAAAAAAGGATTCAATGATCAAACTACCAATAAATAAAGTAGGGAGTAGTACAACAACACCGGTTAAGATCGGGATTAATCCATTAACTAATACGTGTTGATACAACACTTTGGTTTCTGATAATCCTTTAGCGCGCGCGGTACGTACATAGTCTTTATTCATTTCCTCAAGGAATAAGGTTCTGTACCACCTTGTGCTTGCCCCAATTCCACCGATTAATCCAACCAGAACGGGTAATACAACAAACTTGATTGCCTCAAACCCATTATCGTAACCAGAGATAGGCACAAGATGTAACATTTTGCCTATCAAATACTGGCCACCTATGATGTAAAACAAGCCAGAAATGGACATCATGATCACGCATAACACAACGCCTGAGACATCGACATAAGAGCCTCGAAAAAAAGCCAGCATCAAACCAAAAGTAATATAAGCCAGTAATCCTAGTATTAAACTTGGTACAGTGATTGCCAGGCTTGGCCACATGCGTTGACTGATATCATAACTAATGTCACGGCCATTATCAGAACGACCAAAATCAAATACAAATAATTTAACTGAATTTTCAAAAAAGATAGTGTCCGTCAACTTTTCAGTTGAACTGGCTTCGCTATTCCAAACCACAGGTTTGTCATAGCCTCTTTCTTCTTTCCACTTTTCTATTGCTTCAGTTGTTACTCGCTTCATACCCAGGTGCATTCTCGCCATATCATCCGGGGTGTTGACAACGAAGAACAACATAAAGGTAATGACATTGACACCAATCAAGATAGGTACCGCGTAAAGAATTCTTCTGACAATATAACTAATCATGAAATTGACCTTGATTCTTTACGACGATATGAGACGAATGCAGGCACTAATATCAGTACAAAGATTATTAATAAAATAACAATCGGCCACCAAACAGGTTGATTCCATACTTGTTGTTTTTCACTGCGCAATATCGGATCAACGCGCTTATACTTCAATGTATTATTCGCCATTAAATTTGGTTTAGAGTTTTTATACCAGCCATGATGCAGTGAAAAGCCAACAGGATGAAAGCCCCATAACCAAGGGGCATCTCGACGAACTATTTCAACCATGTCATCAATCACAAGCTGACGTGCTGGTCCGTTTTCCATACTTTTCATGATATTAAACAAGCGATCGTATTCTTCATTTTTATAATTAGCGGCGTTTTCACCATTATGATCGATCTTTGCATTTGGACCATAAAGTAAAAAGAAAAAGTTTTCCGGGTCAGGATAATCAGCATTCCAGCCCCATTGAAATATTTGCGCGGTCCCTTTTCGCATTTTCTCCTGGAAACGATTGTAATCAGTCGCTCTTACAACGAGATTAATACCCAATTTAGCAAACTGTTTTCGAATCCAGTCAAATCTGGCTTTGGTCCCCGGTCCGGCAGATGGTGTGTCGAGGTTAAGTATTAATGGTTGTCCTGTTTCTTCATCACGACCATTTGGATAACCTGCGTCAACCATTAATTGCCTGGCAACATCAATTGATTTTCTAACAGGCTTATTGGTAGACCATTCATAAACGTAAGGATTAACACCTGTTTCACCCGGTATATGACCAAATATGCCTGGAGGAATTGGGCCTTGTGCGGCCTCACCACGACCGTTTGAAAAAATAGAAATATATTCTTCATAATCCATCGCAATTGAAATAGCGCGACGTAATAAACGCGCCCGTTCTTCATCGCCACCGACAACGTCATCAGCCATATTAAAACCCATGTAATAGCTTGAGGTTAAAACAGCTGTTTTTAATCGTATATCTTTTTCCCGCATTTCATCCGTGAGTAATGCATCCCCCTGAATATTAAAAGTAATGGCTTGATCAAAACTATCAGAAACAATACCAGACGTATCATAAAAGCCTTGCAAAAATTTATTCCATGAAGGGATTGATTCTTTTTCCAGACTGTAGATCGCCTTGTCGATAAAAGGTAACGGTTTGCCTGCATCATCTAACAAGCCAGTATCAAAATCTTCTTGCTCGCCAGTTTCTGGATAAGTTTCTCCGTGAAAATTTGGATTCTTCTCCAATACCATACGTTTGTTGGGATTATTTTCCGTCAACATGAATGGACCGGTACCGACTGGAAACCAATCCAGTGTGATATTTTTATCTTTCATGCCTGGTTGTGAGTAAAAATAATCTGCTTCCCATGGCATAGGAGAGAAAAAGTACATTGATAGCCAATATCGAAACTGAGGATACTTTTGCGTTAAAATTATTTCGAAAGAATAATCATCAATAATTTTTACACCGGGTAGATCATACTCGCGAATATCGAAAAAGCCTGTGTCGCTTTTCTCATATTCTTCAGACAAGAATTTTGCATATTCATTTAAACCCGCGATGTATTTCCCCATTAGCCCTGCAATTGGCGAATGCACCTTGGGATGGACCATTCTTTTGATTTGATAAACGTAATCCTGCGCCGTTAGCTCACGCGTACCAAGCTGCTTGAAATCAGACAAGGTATAAATATCCACCAACTTTTCTTCATTTATATTGTGATAAACGAAATTATTACTTTTATCTTTGGCAAAAGCAGGATGAGTTTGATACATGATGCCGGGACGAATATTGATTCTATAGACCACTTTGTCAATCACATCAAGGTCATTACTGTCTTCCAGCAATACATTATTTACATCGAAATACTGAGGTTCTGGTAACTCAGTTGCAGTTAATGTGACTAATTCATAAGGCCGCTCTAAAAAATGATATTGCAAGGGCGGTTCATAAATTTGTCCTAGAAATATGTACTCGTTTGCACTATATGAACTGACCGGATCGAGGTGTTTGGGCCTTTCTGAAAATGAATCATAGTAAATATTCTGCTCTGCCTGGTCTTCAGGATAAGGATTATTCCAAGGGGAGCCATCACATGCTGAGAGCAACAAAATAGCTGTAAAACAGCAAATAAGCTTTATATATGAATGCATGTGTAATGATTGTTATTAGAGTTATTCGGCAATTGCAAAATGTGCATTATAAACGTGCCTGTTTTTCTGTACACTTTGAGTTTCATAAATACAAATAATTCAGAAATTAGGGAAATAACATGGGGTTACTCGAAAATAAACGTGCATTAATCGTGGGTGTAGCTAGTAATCGTTCGATTGCCTGGGGTATCGCACAGGCCATGCATCGGGAAGGCGCCCAACTCGCCTTCACCTATCAAAATGACAAACTTCGCGAACGAGTAGAAAAATATGCGGCAGAGCTTGATTCAGACATTACCGTTCCCTGTGATGTAGCAAATGATGAACAAATACAATCCGTTTTTGAGCATTTGGATGATTATTGGGATGGCCTTGATATTTTGATTCACTCAGTGGCGTTTGCTCCAAGAGAACAACTTGATGGTGAATATCTGGAAAATGTAACACGCGAGGGTTTTCTCACCGCACATGAAATTAGCTCATACAGTTTTTCTGCACTGGGCGATGCGGCGCGTGAAATGATGAAAGGACGTAATGGCTCGATGTTGACCCTGAGTTATATCGGCGCCGTTCGTGCTATGCCAAATTACAATGTGATGGGACTGGCAAAAGCAAGCCTGGAAGCCAATGTTCGTTATATGGCATCTAGTCTTGGGCCAGAGGGTATACGCGTCAATGCAATCTCTGCTGGCCCCATTCGCACGCTAGCAGCATCCGGTATTAAGGGTTTACGTGACTTTCTCAATCAAGTCGAAAAAAATTCACCCTTGCGACGCAATGTCACGATTGAAGAGGTGGGTAATGTTGCTGCATTTTTATGTTCTGATTATGCCTCAGCTATCACCGGCGAAATAAGTTATGTTGATTGTGGCTATAACTCAATTGGTGTGTCGTAATTCAAATACCTTTTCTAATCAAGAGTTGGTCGAGCAATAGCGAGAATAAACTTGTCATTGCCATATTGATTGGTGCCATACTCGGTATCATCAGCGGCTGGTTTTTTGGACCCGCCATGTCATCTTTTGCCTGGATCGGCGCATTATTTCTCGATGCACTAAAGATGATGATCATCCCGCTGATTGTCGCGGCCGTGATCAGTGGTGTCACATCGCTTGGCGATATACGCAAACTAGGCACATTAGGCGGTATGACTATCGCATACTACGCGACAACGACTGCATTAGCTGTTTTCATCGGCCTGATCGTAGTTAATATCATCCAACCAGGAAGTAGCATAGAACAATTAAGCGAACAGATTCCTGAAATAGTCAGTGAAAAGGAAGGAGTCGGCTTCATCGATATCATTCGTTCAATGATCAGTCCAAATATTGTTACTGCTGCAAATGATATGCAGTTATTACCGATTATTATATTTTGTTTATTGTTTGCTGCCGCCATGACTACTGTTGGTGAAAAAGGCGAAACGTTAATTCGTTTTTTTGATGGCCTGAATGACACCATGATGAAATTGGTGATATGGATTATGTGGTTCGCACCTTTAGGTATTTTTGCATTAATCGCTGGAAAAATTGGTGATGCGGGCGGTGGCGAAGCACTGTTAACTGAATTAAGTGCTGTTGGCGCTTATTGCTTAACGGTAATTTTAGGTCTTTCGATACATTTTGGTCAGAATCATCGGCAGACGGGAACCAATCATTGGGAGCCTCATTACAGCTGATACAAACCCTGGTGGCTCGCGCTTCGGCTGGCTGCTGGCACTGTAACCTGATTTTCGCTTCAGAATGAACCCGGTATCAGCAAATTGTGATCTGCAGGAGTGGCAGGCGTCGACCCGCAATCGCATCCGATGGAGCGGTGCCGACCTGGCGGGCGCCCATCTTTTCATAGAACGGCGCAGCCTGCGGGTCTGACAGGATCGACAGGGTTTTGATGCGGCGTTTTTTCGCATGCCCGATGAGCGCCTTGAAGAGATTGCCGCCAACTCCTTGTCCCATGGCCGGCGGATCGACAAAAAACAGCTCGATCTCGAAACCGTC
>JBCCHP010000100.1:0-5442 GCA_039028675.1 Pseudomonadota bacterium
ATATTTTTTGTCTCGGATTCAGATTGATTACCACACCTCTCTCGATTCTAATACGCTCGGTTTCCAATGCTTTCTTAACCACTCTTTTTAAATAAGATGAATCCGGCCATATTTCTTGTGGCAACATTCCATTGACACGATGACTGCTAACCGAAAGCATTGGAAACCGAGCGTATTAGAATCGAGAGAGGTGTGGTAATCAATCTGAATCCGAGACAAAAAATATGCGTCGACTGTATCGTTACACCAATATTTGGCGAGGAACACGTCAAAGAAGTTATTGTTGAAATGACAGATGCTAATGCTCAGGAAAGATTGATGCATGAAGCGAGTCAAAAGAACTTGCAGGATACGGCAAGAGAATCAATACAGGGCATGGCCCATGAAATAAAAAATCCTCTCGGTGGCATTCGAGGCGCTGCCCAGTTACTTGAATCCGAATTAGATGATAACTCACTAAAGGAATATACACATATCATTGTTAATGAATCCGATCGCCTGCGAAAATTTATCGATAAGATGTTGATGCCAACTAAAGCCGCAACTTCCAAATCGGAGATGAATATTCATGAAGTGCTGGAATATGTCGTATCTCTAGTCAGAGCTGAAAATACACGTCCAGTAAAGATATCGAAAAATTATGATCCCAGTATTCCCGCTATCCTGGCAGATAAAGAACAACTCATTCAGGCTGCATTAAATCTGATTCGAAACGCTATTCAGGCGATTGCCGAGAATGGGAGTATCGAATTAAGAACTCGTGTGCGTCGCAAGGTGACAATTAATAATCAGCTAAATCGGCATGTGGTGGTGTTGGAAATTATTGATGATGGTCCCGGCATCCCTAAAGACATCGAAGAGAGTGCATTCTATCCGATGATTACCGGTAGAGCTGAAGGTTCAGGGCTCGGTTTAACGATTGCACAACAGTTGGTTCAATCTCACAACGGCATGATTAGCTATGAGCGAGAAAATGACAAAACCTATTTCACTATCTTATTACCAGTCGAGTAATAAAGAGATGCATGCAAATCAAACAGTATGGATAGTTGACGATGATAAATCCATCCGATGGGTTCTGGAGAAAGCACTACAAAAATCCGACGTAGATATTCAAAGTTTTTCCCGACCTGAAGAGATGGTGAATCGTATAGAAAGAGAAAAACCGGATGTGATTATCTCTGATGTGCGAATGCCTGGTATGGATGGCATTTCTTTATTGGAACATATCAAACAGGTTGCCAGTGATATACCAGTTATCATTATGACTGCCTACTCAGATCTCGACCGTACTGTTTCTGCATTTCAGGGTGGTGCTTTTGAATACATATCGAAACCGTTCGATGTAGAGGAAGTTGTGAGTCTGGTGAAACGTGCAATGGCACATAATGAACAGGACTACAAAAAGAATGCGCAGGAAGATCAGACGCTAGATTCACCTATAGTAGGATCGGCGCCGGCGATGCAGGAAGTTTTTAAAGCAATAGGTCGATTATCTTCCTCTAATTTAACCGTATTAATCACAGGTGAATCTGGAACCGGAAAGGAACTGGTGGCGAGTGCTTTGCATGCGCATAGTCCGAGAGCAGATAAACCATTTATTGCAATAAATACTGCCGCGATTCCAAAAGACTTACTGGAATCTGAATTATTTGGTCATGAAAAAGGAGCGTTTACTGGCGCATCTGCACAGCGAAAAGGTCGATTTGAACAAGCCAATGGCGGCACATTATTTCTTGATGAAATAGGTGACATGCCAGCAGATCTGCAAACGCGTTTACTGCGCATACTTGCGCAAGGTGAATTCTATCGGGTTGGTGGACATGAACCGATTACTGTTGACGTAAGAGTGATTGCTGCGACTCATCAAAATCTTGAGGCATTGGTTAAGCAAGGCAAGTTTCGTGAAGATTTGTTACATCGCCTGAATGTAATAAGAGTTCATGTGCCAGCATTGCGTCAGAGAACAACTGATATTGTTGATCTTGCTAAGTACTTTTTAAATATTGCTGCATCCGAACTTGGTGAGAAACCCAAAACATTATTGAATGAAACTGAAGATTTCATGACGCAACTACCCTGGCCAGGTAATGTCAGGCAGTTAGAGAATTTTTGTCGTTGGGTCACGGTGATGGCTTCTGGCTCAGAAATACATATTGATGATTTACCACCAGAACTAAAAAACGAAATTGCAATTGAGGAAATTGATAAAAACAATAAATATTGGGAGAATCAATTTCGCCAATGGGTGAGTAGTAGTCTGCAACGCGGTGATACTGAATTATTACGCAGTGCGGAGCCAATGTTTGAAACGATCTTAATCGAGGAAGCACTGAAAAAAACAGGTGGGCGAAGACAGGATGCAGCAAAATTACTCGGTTGGGGCAGAAATACCCTGACGCGAAAGATTAAGCAATTAGATCTTGATGTCTAGGTTGTTAGAAGACTAACTTATATTAAGATTTTATTTCTCGAAGACTACTTAACCTGAAGCCAGGTTGCGATTTCCTTCGCATAATATGTCAGGATTGCATCTGCACCAGCGCGCTTAAACCCCATCATCGTTTCCATCACAGTCGCTTTTTCATCTAGCCAACCATTTGTCGCTGCAGCTTTTAACATCGAATATTCGCCACTGACATGATACACAAATGTCGGGCGTTGAAAGGTTTGTTTAACACGATAAACTATATCCAAATAGGGTAAACCAGGTTTAATCATCATCATATCCGCGCCTTCATCGCAATCAAGCTCGACTTCAAGCAAGGCCTCATTTGAATTGCCCGGGTCCATTTGGTAAGTATATTTATCACCACCCGCGAGATTTTCTGCAGAACCGACAGCATCACGAAATGGTCCGTAAAATGATGAAGCATACTTTGCTGAGTAAGCCAAAATTCGCGTCTGAATGAAGCCTTGTTCCTCTAGCTCCGTACGAATCGCTCCAACTCGACCATCCATCATATCGGAAGGGGCAACAATATCAGCGCCAGCTTCAGCATGAGAAATGGCTTGTTTGACCAGAACTTCTACTGTTTCGTCATTTAATACATAGCCATGATCATCTGTTAAGCCATCCTGACCAGAAAGAGTATATGGATCGAGCGCAACATCGGTAATCACACCCAGATCCGGGCAAGCAGCCTTAACAGCTGCAACAGCTTGTTGTACCAGACCTTCAGGGTTGTAAGCTTCGCCAGCATCTTCAGATTTTTTATTTGCAGCGATAACTGGAAACAGCACAATAGCGGGGATGGTTAATTCAACACATTTTTTTGCTTCATCGATGAGTTTTTCAATACTTAAACGACTAATTCCCGGCATTGATTTGACGGCAATCTGTTCCTGCGCTTCTTCGGCTATAAATATTGGATAGATTAAATCATCTGTTGATAATGAGCTTTCCCGCATCAACCTTCGTGAAAAACTGTCCCGGCGCATGCGTCTTGGACGGCTGGGAATGAATAGGGATTCGGTCGTTTTTTTCGTCATAGTATTGAATAATCTATCTATTTATTTTGTCATAAGTGTAACCGATAACTGTAAGATTTAAACATGGGTGCGATAGAAGAATTCGTCATTTCTCAGCAAGCTACGATTCGCTTGGGTATATTTGTATTATTAATAGCGGTATTTACGCTGTTAGAGTATTTATTACCACGTTTGCAGTTTGATGGTCGTCAATCACTAAATAGGAAATCGACCAATATCGCACTATTGATAATCGATATTATCGCGCTGCGGTTATTGATACCGCTGGCAGCTTTTGAATTAGCAATCTGGATGAAAACTCAGGGCTGGGGTTTATTCAATTTCATCGCATTACCGATCTGGTTTAACGTCATCATCAGTATTATCGTTTTTGATTTATTGATTTATTTGCAACATGTTGCATTTCATAAATATTCGATTTTATGGCGAATACATCGGGTTCACCATACGGATTTACAATTCGATGTCACTACAGGTGTTCGTTTTCATCCAATCGAAATTGTTTTATCTATGTGTTACAAGTTAGTCGCTATATTTTTATTAGGTCCTGCAGCAATTGCTATTATTCTTTATGAAATATTATTGAATAGTGCTTCATTGTTTACACATAGTAATCTTTCAATAGGAAAAAAAACGGATGGCTTACTTCGTAAAGTCTTTGTTACACCGGATATGCATCGAGTACATCATTCCAGTATTAAAATTGAAACAGATAGTAATTATGGCAATCTGTTTTCCTGTTGGGACAAGATATTTCATACCTATATTGCGCAACCCCAGGCTGGTCATGACAATATGGTTATTGGACTGGAGAATAGTCGCCCACTGAGTTTGGTTAAAACCTTAAAAAATCCTTTTCTGAAAGACCAGTTGCAACCTTAGTCAGAACATTTTTCAGGATCAGGGAGTGTGGCAACCGTATTTTCTATCCAGGTTTGAACTTCTGCAGTGATGTCTGCAGCTTTTTTACCAGTGGTTTCAATGCCAGAACCTATTACCATTGTAATTTTTCCTGGCTTTTTAATAAAACTATTTCTAGGCCAGATGAAACCTGCATTATGCGCGACTGGAGTAATCATAGCGCCTGACTTTTCTGCCAGTAAACCGCCACCGGGTAAATACTTTTTAGTTTGTCCGGGCGCAACACGAGTACCTTCTGGAAAGATCACAACCCAGGTATTGTTATTAAGTCTTTCGCAACCTTGGTCAACAATTTGACGGAAAGATTTAATAGCAGAACCTCGGTCAATCGCGATCGGATTTAAAGAAGCGAGGCCCCATCCATAGATTGGTATTTTTAATAACTCTCTTTTTAACACCCACGCTTGTGGTACAAATAATGATTGTAGGGCAAGCGTTTCCCAAGCTGATTGATGTTTGCACATTACAATACCGGGACGACTGGAAATATTATCTCTTCCCTGAATTTCGGCATGGATATTACAGCAAACTTTTAACCACCAAAGATTGAATACAGACCAATGAGAGACAACTGTATAACGTGTTGAAAATGGTAAAGGATAAATAAGTAAACTTAGCGGCGTAAAGATTAATGTACTGATAGTCTGTCCTAAATAAAAAAGTAAGGAGCGAAGAAATAACATTATTTTTATTAATTGATCAATTCATTAACAAATGTGGAATACGAGTCGGCTTCGGAAGCCCTCGGCAGACTCCGCCAAGCCGGCATTCGGATCAGCAAACTCCACCTCAGCTCGGCCCTCGCCGTGACCCCCAGCCGCGAAAACCTGGTCAAGCTCCGTAGCTATGAAGAAGAAGTCTATCTTCATCAGGTGATCATCCGGCATCAGGATGAATCGCTGGAGCGTTATCGAGATCTCACTCCAGCTCTCGATGCCGCTGCGGCTCGAGCCGATGAGGAACTGGGGCAGGAATGGCGGGTGCATTTCCATGTTCCTCTCCATGCCGCTCCCGGCGAACCGTTCCGTG
>JBCCHP010000101.1:0-5432 GCA_039028675.1 Pseudomonadota bacterium
ATAATTAATAGATAGGCGTTGACAAATCGGCCTGTTTTGGGAACTAAAATTGCTTGGTAATTTCTAATAATTTGAATTTGCCTGCTTCCTCCCTTAGCAGGTAAACAACCCGGTCTCCCCAGCCGGGCAATCCTTGCCCCGGATTACCTCCATTCCCTAGAGCTCTCCGGGGCTTTTTTTAATTATTCTGTATTTGTGAGATTTTGCACTAGCTAGTCTTGTCTAGCGTGCTCACAGATACCAGATGATCAAAACCTTTAATCGTTAATTGTTCTGCATTAGAAAAAGAAAACATATTTTCATCTGTTAATTCTTCTATCACGGCATTGCTCACTAATATTTGCATGGATTCAGAGTTTGCACATAACCTTGCCGCCAAATTAACCGTCTCACCCAATGCTGAATAATCCAAATGCTCTTGTGACCCGATATTGCCAATAATCACTGAGCCGTAATCGATACCTATCCCGACTCGTAACGGTTCTTGATCGTCGCGTGTTGAATCTGAGTACAGTGAATTTAAAATTTGCTGGGCACATAAACACGCTTGTTTAACACAATCATCCCCATCAAAAATTGCCATCAAACCATCACCACCGAATTTATCAATATAACCATTGTATTTGTATACCAGATCGACTTGTGCACCGAGTACCTCGCTTACCATGGAAAATAAATTTTCCAGTTCGCAAGAATGACTTAACTTCGTAAAGTCCCGAATGTCAGTAAACATGACGCAAACGTTGTGTCGCTCTGGGCTCGGTAATAAACCCGACATAGAATAGGCTTCAACTAATCGTTGTGTTCGAAGTGATATATATCGATTAAGGTATTTGCGAGTTTTTTCTAATTCATCGAAATATTTTTTTCTATCAAGATGACTTTTCAACCTCGCTGCAAGTACAGTAGGATTGACTGGCTTATAAATAAAATCACTGGCTCCCGCAGCAAAAGCCTCTTCGAATACAGATTCATCTTGATCAGTAGTAACAAAAATAATAGGAGTGGTTTTATAACGATCCTTATCGCGCAGATGCTGACAGAGCTCAATACCACTTAAGCCAGGCATATTAATATCAATCAAGATTGCATCGAATGTATTTTCTAAAGCGAGAAACAAACATTTTTCACCACAATCAGCATTTGTATAAGCATAACCGAGTGAGTCAAGTATATTAGATACAATTAAACGGGTAGTTCTATCGTCATCTGTAAGCAGAACTGTCGGCTTAGCAACAGAATAAGATTTACTTTGCTTAGACATATTATCTAATGCCTCTTTTATAATTGTTATTGCAAGTATTAAGTCTCAAGATACATATAACACTATAGCAAACTTTAGTGTTTATACTTGCCATACTAATCAATAGCTAAATTAATCAGATATTAATTAATCACTAAACAATTAATTTTTGTAGAGAATAAGTTAATTAGAGTTTTGCTATGTCAATTAAGTTCTTTATTCAATAATTGTGTCATGTTGGATATATAGAAAAATTACTCGAATAGCCAATCAACCATTTTTTTTCTAGCTTCGTCTACACCGTCGCTTTTTAATGCAGAAAACAGTTGGCATGACTCATGTGTTTTGTATAGCTGTTTACCAAGATCTAATAAAGTTTGATTACGGGCATTTCGCGAGAGCTTGTCACATTTATTCAAAAGAATATGTACACGCAAATCGTTTGCTCGACAGTAATTGAGCATGTCCTGATCAAATTTTCCTAATGGATGACGAATATCCATGATTAAAAACACACCTCTTAATGACTGCCTTTCAGCTAAATAATATTCGAGTAATTCTGCCCATCGCGCCTTCATCTCAGCATTAACCTTTGCGAATCCATAACCTGGTAAATCGACCAGATTGATACCGGGCTCAAATTGAAAATAGTTTATTTCTCTCGTTCTACCAGGTGACTTACTGGTTCTTGCCAAGGATTTACGCTGTGTCAATTTGTTAATGACGCTGGATTTACCCACATTGGAACGACCTGCAAACGCAAGTTCAGAACCTTCATCAGCAGGGAATTGATTAATCGAAGCAACCCCGAGTAGAAACTCAAAACGGGTAAACCAGTTATTTGGTATGTCTTTGATCATGATAATTTTAATTAAATGATAAAACTGGATATATAGAAATTGGATTCCAAGCCGATTTAACTGATACTAAAGTTTACAGATTATTACGTACATGCATACTATGCATGTAAGACCAGAGAAGTTGTAACAGGTATAACGATGAAAATATTAAAAATAATCTCGTTAATTATAGCGATATTGATTATCGGTCAGGTTTCGGCAGCAACCGACGGTGATGTTGAGAGCGGCAAGACACTGTCAGGGACTTGTGTGGGTTGTCACGGCGTTGACGGCAATAGTCCGGCGAGTATGTGGCCGAAACTTGCCGGACAACATGCCAAATATATAGTTAAACAATTACAAGACTATCAATCTGGCAATAGAAATAATGCAATTATGGCGGGCATTGCACAACCCTTAACCGAAGAGCAAATGCATGATCTTGCAGCCTATTTCTCCAGCCAAAAAATAAAACCGGGCACAGCAAAAGATGAATTAGTGGAATTAGGCGAGCGCATCTATCGAGCAGGCGATGCCACAAATGGTGTCCCCGCATGCACGGCTTGTCACGGTCCAGCGGGTTTGGGCAATCCTGCTGCTATGTATCCGACTTTAGGCGGGCAACATGCAGATTACACCGCGGCTCAAATGCAACTATGGCAATCAGGTGAACGTGCGAACGATAAAGCCGCTGTAATGCGCAATATTGCGAAACGCATGACTCAGGAACAAATTGATGCTGTTTCGTCTTATTTGCAGGGTTTGCGCTAATTTTTTATAAATGATGACGTAATCTGCAGGTTTTACCTGTCTATAACATAGCAAATCAATAAATACAGTTAAGGATTATCATGAGAAATTTATATGCCTTTATAGGTTTTAGCCTGCTTATATTTTCAAATGTAATATTTGCAGCCGACGGATACATTACTATCTCTCCCGCGCAACCCACTCAAACGGGGGACAAGATCGAAGTCGTAGAAGTCTTCTGGTATGGCTGCCCACACTGTTACGACTTTGAACCCTATGTAGAAAAATGGTTGGAAACCAAACCTGATGACGTTGAGCTACGTCGTATGCCAGGCGTATTTCGCAAGAGCTGGATTCCTCATGCCAAGGCTTTCTACGCCGCAGAAAAGATGGGCGTACTGGATAAAGTTCATCAACCCATATTTGAAGCAATGCATAAGAAAAGAAAGAAATTAAATGATTTCGATGCGCTTGAGGACTTATTTTCTGATCAAGGCATTGATAGTGGTGAATTCAAAAAAGCATATAACTCTGATGAAGTCGATACCAAGGTAAAACAAGCCTACCTGATGGGGCAAAGATATAAAGTTCCTGGCACACCAGCGATGATTGTGAATGGAAAGTATCTGGTAAGTGGATCCAGTGCCGGCAGTTTTGAAAATATGATTAAGGTTGTGACAGAACTGGCCGATAAAGAAAGGGCATTAGCTGCTCGAGAGTAATGTTTCAGGGTATTTAGCGCCCGCATTCGACATATTTCAGAAACTTAACTCATCATGCAGTTTAGTGACATGTATGGGCTAAATTTTCTGAGGTTGTCATGCTTTCACAAGAACAACAAAATAATTCTGATATTGACTGGAAGGTTAAGTATGAAGAATTAGCTGATGAACTTGATATTCGTGAACAGGATTGGACACACGATAAACAGAATTTATTAAAGTCTGTACTTCGCCTAACCTTTTTATATCAAGGAAATAATGATCTGCTTGATAAAAAACTTTCCGAGCTAAAAGAAAAACTTAAACAAACAGGCAAAACACTTCCACAAAGACAAATAGACGATACCATTAATGCTATTTTAACGGCAAAAAAGGATATCGATGCCGATAAATCTCGCACTTGCCAACTGATTTCAAATGTCGTCAGCCTGCTGCTACAGGATAATCGTTTCATCAATCATACAAGCGCTCTGCAAGCTGTTCAAAGAGATTTAGAAACGGGTGAAATAAGCCCTATATCAAAATTGAAACAGGTAAATAAGGTCATAGCTGAAATTAATAATAATCCTGCAGATGAAAAACAACATCCACAGCCTTACAAAGTTTTTTTAAAACGTCTCGCTGAAAATGAAAAAACGCATCCTGACTTAGCTGAAGTTTGTCATAAGACTCTCAAGTTAAATAATGAAAAAGAATTATTAACATCGATTAATTACTGTATCGACAAAATTAATGCGCAGGGCGGATCGGTTAAACAGGAAAAGTTAGATGAGGATAAATTCAGCAAAAACTCGTCAGATGATATCGAGCATTTATTAACTATGCTTGACTGGATCACGATGCCAGGTAAATCACAAAAAAAACTCAATACACTTAAAGCCCAACTGGAAGAAAATCGAGAAATAGGGGAAATAGGTAATCTTTTAAGGCGACTCTCATTAACGATTAATAACGCCTTTATGGATATCCAGGCCGAGCTGTCAGAAAACGAACGTTTTCTGACAAAAGTAACAAATCAACTTAATGAAATTACCTTGCAGGTTGCAGATATACAAAAATTGGAAAACGAGTCCTTTACCAGTACTACGACACTTAATGAAGAATTGGATAAGCAATTTAAATTGATAAGAAACGGTGTTAATGAAGCAAATACAATTGACACAATCAAATCAACTATCAATCAACGCATAGAAGTATTACAGGATAATATGGATCAATTTATCTCTGTCGAACATTCGCGAAAGCAGGAATCTGATCAACAACATCAGGAGTTAATTGAACGTATTGGTAGTATGGAAAAAGAAACAGATAAACTAAGAAAGTGTATCGAAGAAGAACGCAATAAGGCATTAACGGATGCACTAACTGGTATTGGCAATCGTTTGGCATTTGATGAACATATCAGCTGTGAGTACAAACGCTGGAAACGTTATCGTAAAAGGTTATCGCTGTGCATGATTGATATCGATAAGTTTAAAGGGATCAACGATACATATGGTCATAAGGCTGGTGATATAGTTTTAAAAACAGTTGCTGAAAAATGTATGACGCGTATTAGAGAAAGTGATTTTTTCTGTCGTTATGGCGGCGAGGAGTTTGCTCTGATATTACCCGAAACAAGCATAGAGTCAGCAAAGCAACTTGCGAATGCCTTACGCGAGACAGTTGAAAATTGCGCTTTTCAGTATGGCAATCAAACTGTACCAATCACTATTTCGTGCGGCCTGGCTGAGTTTAAGGGTAAGGACAATATTGATACGGTATTTAACAGAGCAGATAAGGCTTTATATATGGCCAAAGATACTGGCAGGAATCGATGTGTTGCGGAATATGAATTGAGACTGAAAAAAGTTGAGTAAATAAAAAAGGAGTCTTTCG
>JBCCHP010000102.1:0-5381 GCA_039028675.1 Pseudomonadota bacterium
CAGCTAGCCTTAACAGATAATGAAAATACCTCATTATCCTTGCGTACCGAGGCATTAAGTAATGTATTAATCGGTTTGTTTGCTGAAGATATTCTTGAATCAACGGTAAGCGACTCATTATTGAACTTAAAGACAATTGGTCGTGCCTCTGAATTTCTAAAAAGAGTAGTTGCTTCACCAACCGCAATAGAATTAACAGAAGTACAACCTGCTCATGAGATAACTAAAGCAATGGCATCTGGAGCGATGAGTCATGGCGCCTTGGTTGCGAAAGCCCATGAATCTGTGGCTCAAGGCACAAATATTGTTGGCGCGATGAGTAATTGTGGTGAAGGTGGAGAAAATTCACGCCGATATAACACGATTAAGGCGAGTAAGATTAAACAATTTGCTTCTGGGCGCTTTGGCGTTTGGGTCGGTTATTTAGCGGATCCAAAACTGGAAGAAATTGAAATCAAGATAGCTCAAGGCGCGAAACCGGGAGAAGGTGGTCAGTTACCAGCAGCAAAAGTTAATGTTGAAATTGCCGCGGCCAGAGGTGGCACACCTGGTGTAGAGTTGGTCTCCCCACCACCGCATCACGATACCTATTCCATCGAAGATCTCGGTCAATTGATACATGATGCCAAGTCGGCGAGAGTCAGAGTCATTGTTAAATTAGTGTCATCTGAAGGAGTCGGCACGATTGCAGTTGGTGTTGCTAAAGCAGGTGCTGATGTTATTAATATTGCAGGAAGTACTGGTGGTACTGGTGCGGCTCAGGTGACCAGTTTGAAAAACAGTGGCCGTGCCGCAGAGATAGGAATAGCTGAAGTGCATCATGCCTTAGCTGAAAATGGTCTGCGCGAAAAAGTCGTCTTGCGTTGTTCAAATGCGCATCAGACTGGACTGGATGTAGTTAAGTCAGCATTGCTTGGTGGTGATTCATTTGAATTTGGTACGACTTCACTGATGATGTTGAAATGTGTTATTGCCAAGAACTGCAATGTGAAGTGTCCCGCCGGCCTAACAACTAACCCGGAAGTCTATAAAGGTGATCCGCGTGCTTTAGCGCAATACTATATTAATTTGGCACATGAAGTGCGCGAAATACTGGCCAGTATAGGTTTTCGTAGCTTGCGAGAAATTCGTGGTCGTACCGATCTATTACATCTTATCGATCACCCGAGCATGAATGGACAACTCGATATGACCGCCATGTTGACGCTTGCAAATACTATGCATGTTGACAATGCAGTTGCCCTTGAAGCTAATTTCCAACCGGATGATGCCTATATAGAGGAAGCTTACGAACGATTTTTTACTGACACTTTGGACACAATAGCCATAGACGGTCCTAAGTTAACCAACCGAAATAAAACTACCGGCGGGCAATTTTCAATTGATGTAGAACGGCATCTCAATTACGAAATGACTACTGAACAATTAATGGCACATCCCTCGATTGACATATTGGAAAATGGCCGAGCGATACTACGCGATTCAAGTATTCGCATTAATACCACTAATTCAGCCGGACAAAGTTTTGCTGCTTTTAATAATAGTGGTATCAGCGTTTATCATCAGGGTACATGTAATGATGGTTTAGGAAAGGGTGCCAGTGGTGGAAGAATAATTATCACTAACCCTGGTGGTGGTAGTCAAAAACATGAAGGTAATGTATTAGTGGGGAACTTTGCATTATTTGGTGCAACCGGTGGTGAGCTATTTGTTGAAGGTCAGGCGGGAGATCGTTTCGGTGTGCGTAATTCCGGAGCGGCTGCGGTTGTTGAAGGGGTTGGAGATTTTTGTTGTGAATATATGACGAATGGTAGCATTGTCAACTTAGGCTCTTATGGTAAAGGCTTTGGCAATGGCATGAGTGGTGGCACCGCTTATCAGTATGATCCTGAAGGCTTGATTGCTGAACGCTGTAG
The DNA here is from genome assembly GCA_039028675.1 of Pseudomonadota bacterium. Lineage (GTDB taxonomy): Bacteria > Pseudomonadota > Gammaproteobacteria > Eutrophobiales > Eutrophobiaceae > JANQNX01. Next base: position 1,917 of record JBCCHP010000102.1, read on the forward strand.
CCAAGATTCGGTGCTAGTCAGTCGGATGGATGATGATTCAGATTTAATGAGAGGCCAGGAAATAGCACTAAAATTACATCTAGCGGCGCATCTTACACACACGGCATCCGAAAAAACAAAACATATACTTTCTAATTGGGAGACAGAGCGCCAGCATTTTTATGTGCTGATTCCGAGAGCGTTGTACAACTATCATTGCAGTGCTGCAATTGTAAATAATGCGGATCGCAAGTCTCTACTTGAAGAGTTATCGCAGGCGTGGGGATTATGGCATTTACGTAGACTTGCACATGCATATAAAAAGAATGTTTCTCTATTTGCTGGTCAGGTACCTGTTCATGGTGAACAGGATACTGTTTTAATTTGCCAGTATGTCAATGCGATGGGTATATTCCGTCGAGCGCAACAAGCCGCAGAAAAATCAACAATTGTTAGCAGTGGAGCTGCAACATTAGATAAAGCTGCGCGTTATTTAATTGAAACAGAAGATCGAAAATTACTTGAACAATTATTTAAAGATGTAAAGGCAGCACTTGCCATTTATAGTGATGAGGCGCTTGCGTCATTGCTGGCAGATAAGCGAGTGCGCGATTATAAAGAAGCCTTATCTGCTCGAGAGGTATGTGATATTCATGCCTGGGGAACATCTGTCTGGATCATTGAACGTGATCGTGACAATAAAACTGAATTAGCCTCTTTTCCACCACTCGAAGAGGCATTGGCTGGCCAATATTCACAAATAATTGCAGAGTTGGTTGGACGCGCAGCGTAATATATGAAAAATGAGTGATGTTTAATGTCTAGTTTATGGAATAAAGTCTTTGGGGCAAACGAATTGGAAAAAAATCCTACAGAAACAGTGCGACCGGATTTACCCGAGCAGGCAAGTAATTTGCCGGGGCTGTTGCCGCTAAATGATGAACAACAACAATGGGCTGCAGGTTTCCTGGCTGGATTACAGACGCAATTACTTCAGTCGGGTGTGACTCAGTCAGCCTCGGCTCAGCAGGTTCAAAGACCTGTGACCATTCTATTTGGTTCGCAAACAGGTAACGCTGAAGGCTTGGCGGGTGATTGTGCCGAGCTTGCCAAAGCAGATGGCTTACTACCAGAAGTTGTTGATATGGATGATTTTGAATTAGACCGGTTACCAAACATTGAGCGTCTGCTAGTCGTAACCAGTACCTATGGCGAAGGAGAAATGCCAGATAATGCACAAAATCTTTGGGACAGTATCAGCGAAGATAATGCGCCCAGATTAAATAATACATTCTATTCTGTCCTTGCTCTTGGCGACACCAGCTATGATGAATTTTGTCACGCCGGAAAATTATGGGATCAACGCCTTGAAGAACTCGGAGGTAATCGTATTGTTGATCGTGTGGACTGTGATATTGACTATGACGAGCCCTCTGAAGCCTGGATGAATGAAGTTGTGCCTATCATTGCAAAAAAAGGTTCGGATGCGGCTCTTGAAGTTGTTGCTGTTTCCAATGATGTTAAAAAAACAAAATCTAAATACAACCGAAAAAACCCATTAACAGCAAAATTAATAACAAAAAGAATGTTAACTCAAGCTGGTTCGAGTAAGGAAGTTCTGCATTATGAAATTTAATTATCCGGCACTGTTGATAGTTATGATGCCTGAGATGCCTTTAATGTGATGCCAGTTAACAGAGCGGACCTTGTCGCTGAATTTATCAATCACTTTAATGAAAAAGAAAATACCAAAGTGCAGTACAAGGAAGAATCATATGAACTTGATGAATTACTGACTAGTCATTTGGAAATTCGCATTCCGAGTAAAGAGTTTTTAGCAGACCTGGCAAAACGTAGTGGCGATGATGAGTTACAGCGTTTGCTAGAAAATAATGATAATGAAGCAATTAATGATTTCCTATGGGCGAAAGATTGTATTGACTTATTAAAGGCTTATCCAAATGATATGACGGCCGCGCAATTTTGTGAGCTCTGTAAACCTTTGGCGCCGCGTGCTTACTCAATTTCATCGAGTATTAGTGCACATCCGGATGAAGTACATTTAACTGTGAGCAGTGTGCGATATGATAGTTTTGATCGTGAACATCATGGTGTTGCTTCAACTTATCTGGCGGATATTGTTGATATCGATGCAGATGTATCAGGTTACTTTTCACCTAATAAAAACTTCTCGGTGCCTGATGATGATTCGATTCCAATAATAATGGTGGGACCTGGTACCGGTATTGCGCCATTCCGTGCTTTTCTGGAAGAACGCTTTGCAAGAAAAGCGACAGGGGAAAACTGGTTATTCTTTGGTGATAGAAACAGTCAAACTGATTTTCTATATCAGGAAGAATTAGAAAAGATGCAAGCAGAGGGTGTATTGTCGAAAATGCATGTTGCTTTTTCACGCGATCAAGAACAAAAGATTTATGTACAGGATCATATGCGAGAAAATGGTGCCGAATTATTTAACTGGCTGGAAAAGGGCGCATATTTTTATGTTTGTGGTGATGCATTCTATATGGCGAAGGACGTTGATAAAGCTTTATACGATGTGATCGCTGAACACGGTAAGCTTGATGAAAAACAAACAGCCGATTACGTTGCTAAATTGAAAAAAGATAAACGCTACGTCAGAGATGTCTATTAATAGTAAATAATTTTTTTATTTTATAAGTATTCCAACTATTTTATTTTTGTGAAGCATTTAGCATTGCTCACTTCATGTATAACTAACAATATTTTTTTACATTAACTTTTCTGCCTATGCCAATGTTGCAACACACTACGTAGCAACAGCCTACTAGAATCGAATTATTGACTAACAGGCATGAATCTTTTTCAGATGGAGAGTCCTTCATTGGCTATGATGAGTCAATCATATTAGAAAATGTAATTACTAAGTTGTAGATAGTTTTATTAAATTCATGCATATCGAGAGTAAAACGACTCTCGCAGTTAAGGCAAGTAAGTGTGCTTTTGCCCGATTAATAATGATTGCCTTTTTTGTCGAATGAATTAGTATCTTTTGTAATAGGATCTTGTGTTTTTCAAATGAAATGCAATATAAAAAAAATAATAAAATCAAGAATATAATATCTCATCCTGACAATATTGCGTCAGAGTATGATATAGAGATTGTAAAAAGTGCCAGAGCGTTCAGCTTGTTCGCTTTTGCATTTCTGCTTTTTTTTGCTGCAAAAGTTCTTTTATCGGGTCTGGTCAACTACGCAATTATTTTATTTTTTTTCGCGCTAACATCTATAACTACTTATTGGTTTATTGGCAGAAAGTCTAACTCGGTTTCACATAAATATCTTATGGTTATCATGATGGGCGCACTATCTTTAGTACTTCTCTATCACGGTGGTGAAGATGGCAGTGCGCCTCTGTGGTATTTAGTATTTCCACCTCTTGCTATTTTTTTATTAGGTATTATTAGAGGTTTAATCGCGATAATCGCACTTTTAAGTTTTTCCA
>JBCCHP010000103.1:0-5351 GCA_039028675.1 Pseudomonadota bacterium
CTGACATGCTTACTTTCAGGCGCCAGATCTTCCAGGCTAACTGATTCATAAGCCGCATTAGCGTTTGATACTAGTGAAATAAGTATCAGACAAATAATAAAAATACGATTAAAGTTCATAGCGTTATGGGTATTCATTAATTATTCCCGGCAACCTCATGGGTTATTAGCCAATATTAGTACGAAACGTATATATTTCCTATGTATATTCTATTGACCCTCTAAATTGTTTCGGTCAAGTTTACCTGAATAGTAAGGTGTATTATTTGTAATTAAACCATCAATACGAGCCTTAATTGACGCCGCTTTTTTCTTGTCTCCGCCCAGAAATGCTGGTGCTTCATTATAATAATCCATTAAATCACCAAGATATTTCACATTCCGCGGCTCTATTGAGACGGCTATCTCCAAATGTTCCAACGTCTTTTGGGCATAGTTGATAGCCTTAAACCAGTTGACTTGTTCAGCTTGCCGGCCATAACTTTTTGCAAGTGTATGATGATAATTGGCATTATCTGGCTCAAGCTCAACTAGTTCTGTTAGTACTGCTATTGCTTCTTCGTATTCGTCAGCTTCATAGTGGGCAAATCCTTTGCTAGCTAGTGCTTGATTTGTTTCAGCATTAATTGAGGAAGCAAAGACAAAAGCGTATAGCACAATCAGAAGACTAAATGCATTACGTACTCTCATTGCTAAGCCGTCAATGTTATTTAATTTCTATCAATTCAATATCAAACAATAAAGTTGAGTTTGGCCCAATGACATCGCCAGCACCTCTAGTCCCATAACCAAGTTCAGCAGGCACAACGATTTGCCACTTACTGCCGACTTTCATCAATTGTAATGCTTCCTGCCAACCTTTGATTACTCTATTCACACCTAATTCTGCTGGCTCACCCCGGCCATAAGAACTGTCAAATTCTGTTCCGTCTATTAATGTACCTCGATAGTGAACCACTACATTACTGTCTGCTGTTGGAGAATTACCGCTACCTGCCTCGATAACTTTGTATTGAAGGCCACTTTCAAGTGTAACAACTCCATCTTTATTTTTATTTTCCGTAAGATAATCTTCTCCTGCTTGTCTGTTATCTTCTGCAGCAAGGGTACGTTCTTCTTGTTCTTTTTGCTGGTACGCGCTGAGCAATCTTTGCATTTCGACCATATCAAGTTGTGTTTCAGCACCGTTTAATACATCTTCAACTGCCTGCAAGAAGGCCGCATTATCTACATCAATATTTTGTCTGGTTACGGTTTGACCAAAAAACACGCCCATTGAATAACTTAATTTTTCTTTTTCTGTGTTGAGTGTCACCTCGGCATACGCTGTCCGGGCTAGTACAAATATAGATAACAATAAAATGATGTTGATGAATTTCATGGATGCCTCTGAATAGTGAAATTGATGAAAAGGTAAGTTATTTACGTTAAATCAGACCGGGAATTATAACGATAGTTGCGATCTTATGATACGAAAGAGATTGATTTTATTGCTTCTTCAAGAATTGCAGGTGAATTTTGACTAATCTCTGGATGACCTGAGGACAGATATTGACGGAATTTTCTTGCGCCTGGTTGCCCCTGAAATAAGCCAATAATATGTCTACTCATACTTTTTAAACTATTTCCTTTAGCAGATTGTGCAAGCATATATTGACAATAATGCTCAAATATTTCTTTTCTAGTTAACACTTGAGATTCCATGTTGAATAATACCTGCTCTAGTTTTGTCAGCCAAAATGGATTCTGATAAGCAGCACGACCAATCATTACACCATCAGTATGATTAAGCTGTTCCAAAACGATGTCCGTCTCTATCAATCCTCCATTTATAATAATATTTAACTGCGGATATGCCTTTTTGATTGAATGGACTCGCGCGTAATTTAACGGTGGAATATCACGATTTTGCTTTGGGCTAAGTCCATCTAAGATTGCCTTTCTAGCATGTATGATAAATGTCTCACAACCTGCCTTACTAATGGTATGGATGAATTCATCCAAAAACTGGAAATCATCCCGATCGTCGATGCCTATACGTGTTTTGATAGTTACCGGAATGCGAACATGTTTTTTAATGGTATGTACGCATTCTGCTATTAGAGATGGATTAGACATTAAACAGGCGCCAAATTGCCCACTTTGTACTCTGTCACTGGGGCAACCAATATTCAGGTTTATTTCATCGTAGCCTTCAGCTTCAGCCAGTTTGCCACACTCAGCCAGCTCAAGTGCTTCACTTCCCCCAAGCTGTATGGCAACGGGATGCTCAATATCATTAAAACTCAGGAAGCGTTTTTTATCACCACGAAGTAGGGCACCAGAAGTAATCATTTCAGTGTATAACACTGCATGTTTTGTCAGTAGCCGCATTAAATATCTGAAATGACGATCAGAATGATCCATCATAGGCGCGATACACAATCGATGAGTACTGAACTTTTTCATATTGATGATTGTATTATTTGTGCGGTAAATCCAGCACGTAAATAATACCCACGTGGCATTGTCGCTGTTTGCTGATCAGTCAGGTTGAAATTCCTGGTTAGCATACGCGAGTGCGCAGCTTTTGGTCGAATTTGTAAATACTGACCGGCTTCTGCCGTAATCTCATGCAATCTCCCGACGCGAATCATATCGCTAAATTCCTGCCAGTCATGTTTAATTTTTTTTATTTGTGTATCGTCAGGTTGCCAAAGAATCGGATTACCAATATGACGTGCAGTAAAAGGGATTGCCGGATCAGTTTCATAAGGTATCCACAACACATGTGATAATTTCTTTTTCACGAGTGAATGATCCCAACTTGATAATGCCTCTGCAGAAAACTGAACAACGCAAACATAAGTCGATTCTTTGGGTTTCCCATTTCTGCCGATAGGGATACTTTTTAATTCAATACCCAACTCAACAAAGTCAGGTTCTGGAGCAGTACTCGCTGTAGCACCAAGAATATTTTCCAGTATATTACCAACCCAACCCTTGGCATCTTTAGAGGATGCCGGACAATCAATATTTAATTGCTTTGCTAATTCTGCCAGTGTTAGACCAGATAAAGATTTTGCCCTGTCCAATAACTCACTTTTTGATACCGGACTTTTTTGCGACATGAACTTTAGTTGTTATACAGATAGCGAATCACTGATACTTTTCTTTAAACATTCAAATTTTGATTCATCAGTAATTGGTTCATTATTCTTATCTCGAATATAAAAGATATCTTCAGCACGTTCACCTAGTGTTGCAATCTTTGCACCGAGTAACACCACACCGCAATGTGCCATTGCTGTGCCAATGCGTGATAAAACACCTGGACGATCAATCGTAATCACTTCCATTAATGTACGCTTATTTTTTTCATCTTGTGAAAAATTGATCTGAGTAGGGATATTAAAACTATTCAACTGCCTATTTGAAATCCAGTTACTAAAATTAGGTGGTCTATTTGAATCTTGCAATGCTGCGACAATTCGCTGCTTGACTTCCAGAAGGCGTTCTTTACCCGATAACATTTCATTATCATTCTGTAACACCACATACGTATCTAATGTGAAATCTTTTTTGTTAGTAGTAATTTTTGCATCGAGCACGTTTAGGCCAAGTTGATCAATTGTTTTCGTTGTCTCTGCAAAAATATAATCACGATTTTTCATATAAACAAATATGAGACTTCCACCTCTAGCAGACTGTTTTTTTACCATAATCAGCGGTTTATCTTTATCCTTGTGCTTGATTATTCCTTCTGTGTGCCAAACAATTTCTTCAGTACTATGTCGCAGAAAGTACTCTTGGGTAAATGTTTTCCATAATGTTTCAATATTACTTTCCAGCAATCCCATGCTTTCTAATTCCATTAATGCTTCATGTTTTATTTCCTTGGCTCGAGTTGACGGTAAAATCGGTTTTTGCTTGCCTCTGCGTATTTCACGTAAAGAGCGATGGTATAAGCTACTTAGCAGGGTGCCTTTCCAACTATTCCATAACTCAGGGTTGGTAGCGCAAATATCAGCAACAGTTAATGCAAGCAAATAATTGAGATAGATTTCATCTCTGACTGCTTTAGTAAAATTAGCAATGATTTCCGGATCATCGATATCTTCACGTTGGGCAGTCTTTGACATTAGCAGATGATTTTCTACCAGCCAGCCTACCAGCGTTGCATCATAGTCACTTAATGTGTGCTGTTTACAAAAATCGATAGCATCTCTGGCACCGAGACTTGAATGATCGCCACCGCGACCTTTGGCAATATCATGAAAAAGGCCCGCCAAATATAATAATTCCAGTTTAGGCAAACGCTTGGTGACAATCTCATGACATAAAGGGAATTTTTTTTGTGCTTCATCAAGTGCGAATCGTCGCATATTCTTGATTACTGTCAGAGTATGTTCATCAACTGTGTAGATGTGATACATATCAAACTGCATCAATCCTTCAATTTTTCCGAAGGAGGGTAAATATGCTGCTAATACTCCATAGCGATGCATCATGCGTAATTTATGACCGACTAGATTCGGTTGTCTGATTATTTCCATAAACAGGCTTCGATGACGAATATCGTTTCGAAATCGATTGTTTATCAAATGTAAATGATTGCGAATTGCACGGATCGTACTTGCTCTGACCCCTTTAATCTTGGGATGCTGTTGCATGATGAGAAATAGCTCAAGTAAAGCAAAAGGATGAGTCGCAAAAATTTCGTTATTTATAACCTCAATATAATTATTTCGTATCTGAAATCTGGTATTGACGGGTACTATTTTATCTCTGCGTTTTTTATATAGAATCAGTTCTTCAAAGTGTTGTAAGAGCATGTCGTTTAAACGACTGATATCACGAATCGTGATAAAAAAAAGTTTCATGAATTCTTCAATACCACTATTGTCATCACTTTTAAAACCAAGAAGTTCTGCCACTCCGCGTTGGTACTCAAATAGCAGACGATCTTCACGCCGGTCATTCAGCATGTGCAGCGCAAAACGGATTTGCCATAAAAATTTTCTGCCTGTCATTAATAAATTAAATTCATCACGTGTCAGGAAACGTTTTTTGACCAAAGTTTTTATGTCGATGGTGTCAAAATGTCTTAACAAAACCCAGCCAATCATTTGTATATCGCGAAGGCCGCCTGGAGATTCCTTAATATTTGGCTCCAGTTTATGAGCGGAATCACTATATTTTTCGTGTCGCTCTTGTTGTTCAGTCAATTTAGCGGCAAAAAACTTTTTTATTGGCCATATTTTTACCATCCCAAGAAATGACTTGGTGGCCTTTTGCAAGGGTACCCATTTCTTTTTCAGCTACTTCGAGGGTCACGGGCATGGTGGCGCCACTGGAACTGGTGGAAAAGGC
>JBCCHP010000104.1:0-5328 GCA_039028675.1 Pseudomonadota bacterium
GAACAGACGCTATTGTTAAGCAATTTACACTGGATAAACTGTGACTTACAGAGTTTATATAAAGAAAGACTATAAGCCAGAAGTCGTGCCTACCAAGAGGCGTACTCGAGTATCGTCTTTAACTATTCCGATATCACTTTGCTTAATAGCCGTCATCTCTACAGTTTTCTACTTTTACCTACCGGATTTTAATACACAAGATGAACTCAGCGTAGCGCATAAGATGGTCGATGTGCCTACAATTCCTTCAAAATCTGGAAAAGTTGGATTTGAGGAAAATACTGCAAATGAATTAACAATACAAAATTCATGGGCAACTGCAGAGCAAAGAAATATTGATGATGATTTAAATAATTTAGAGGCACTGTCAACCGAGCTGCTCGAATCAGAAATCCTGGAATCAGACGTTTATGATTCAACAGCAGAACCAATCGCAGAGGTAGAAAATGAAGACAATTCAGTAATCAATCATTGGCATTCTGTCACCGTTAAAAAAGGAGATAGCCTGGCGCTGATATTTTCTCGTTTAGGCCTGAGTGCGAATGAACTATATCGCATCATGACCTTAAAAGGTGATGTGACAAGATTAAAAAAGATACAACCAGGCCAGATTCTTCATTTCCAGATTCAGGAAGGCCAATTAAATGGACTTGAATACGATTATTCACTAACAAAAACATTAAGTATCAAAAGAGAAGAGAATAAATTTACTGCTAGTTTAATTGAACATGAACTCGATGCTGTCGTTAAACATGCGAAAGCAACAATCAATGACTCATTATTTCTTGCTGGTAAAGAAGCTGGCTTGACCGATAATCTTATTATGCAATTAGTTGCCTTATATGGCTGGGACATTGATTTTGCACTAGATATTCGCCACGGCGATAGTTTTACGCTTATCTATGAAGAAAAGTTTAAAGATGGAGAAAGAGTAGCTGATGGTCCAATATTAGCCGCTGAGTTTATCAATAATGGTGAAACTATTCGTGCGATACGTTACGAACATGCTGATGGAAGCATAGACTATTACGAAGATAATGGTGATGCTATGCGAAAAGCATTTCTAAGAACACCCGTTAACTTTACTCGTATTAGTTCTCGATTTAATTTAAAACGAAAACATCCAATCCTAAATATGATTCGTGCACATAGAGGAGTTGATTATGCAGCTCCTACTGGTACGCCGATCAAGGCTACCGGAGATGGCACAGTGGTACATGCTGGCCTCAAAGGTGGTTATGGCAAAACAATTATTCTTCGACACGGCGGGAAATACAGTACAGTTTATGCACATCTGCATAAGTATGCTCGTGGTGTACGCAATGGAAAGAAAGTTAAGCAAGGACAAATTATTGGTTACGTTGGCAAGAGTGGACTGGCGACAGGGCCCCATTTACATTATGAGTTTCGCATAAACGGTGTCCATCGTAATCCGCTAACTGTTAACTTACCGCATGTAGAGTCAATTAGTTCAAAAGAAATGCCACAGTTCAAAGAAAGTATCTCACCTATGCTCGCAGAGCTCGATAAGATTACAGGTAAAACTGCAATTGCTGCACAACAACCCTTTCTCTCAGAAAATCAGGCCTCACCCTCTGTAAAAGAAGGTGGTTAATTAACTCTATTCATTTATTGCTGACATGACATACATTGGTTTGATGTCTGGCACAAGCATGGATGCAGTCGATGTTGCAGTGGTTGATGTAGCGGATACAGTTACCCTTAAATATTATTTCGAACACCCTATTCCTCATGATCTAAGACAATATGTGCGTCGCATTCATGGCGATAGTTGCTTATCAGACGTTGCGGAAATTGATAATAAGCTGGGCAATTTATTCGCTGATGCAGTAAATCAGGTAATTGACTCAAATGAAATCAATCGGGAACAAATATCAGCAATTGGCAGTCATGGCCAAACTGTATTTCATAAGCCGGATGAAAATAAGAACTCAATACAATTAGGCGATCCTAATGTTATTTGTGCTAAAACAGGTATCAAAACAGTAGCTGATTTTCGAAGAATGGATATGGCCTTTGGTGGTCAAGGCGCTCCTTTAGCACCTGCTTTCCATCAGTTTCAATTTCAAGACAAAAAGATAAATCGGGCGATTTTAAATATTGGTGGTATAGCTAATATTTCTCTTTTACCTAAAGCAATTGATGCATCAGTTATTGGTTTTGATATTGGACCAGGGAATTGCTTATTAGATGATTGGAATCAGAAACATAATCAAACATTCATGGATAAAGACAGTGAATGGGCGGCACAGGGACAGGTAATACCAGAATTGTTAACATTATTATTTGCAGATCCCTACTTTTTATTACCGTACCCGAAGAGTACCGGACGCGATTACTTTAATCTGAACTGGTTATCAGACAAATTAAAAGACTTCCGTGATATCAAACATGAGGATGTTCAAGCAACATTGCTTGAATTGACGACACATTCAATTGCAAATTGTATAAAACAATATTTTTCTGAATGTGAAGAACTTCTGATATGTGGTGGAGGTGCAAATAATCCTGCCATTACGTCGCGTTTAGCTGAATTACTATCATCGATAAGTGTTGATACTACCAGCAAAGCAGGAATTGAACCTGACGCTGTTGAAGCTGTGACTTTTGCCTGGCTAGCTTACTGCAGGGTAAATAATATTTCTCTTAAATTGGAATCTATTACTGGCAGCGAAAAAGAAGTACTGCTTGGGGGAATTTATAACTGAATATAATTTCAGACGAAAAACAACTAGACCGAAAAAGAGGAACCGCATCCGCAAGTCGTTGTGGCATTAGGATTTCGAATCACAAACTGGGCACCTTGCATGCCTTCTGAATAATCGATCTCTGCACCAGAGAGATATTGAAAACTCATTGGATCAACTAATAATTTAACTCCCTCATTTTCTACAACCGTATCACCATCCTGCATCTCTTCATCAAAGGTAAACCCGTATTGAAAACCAGAACAACCACCACCAGAGACAAATACTCGCAACATCAAATCATTATTACCTTCTTCTTCAATGAGCTCTTTGACTTTGCTGGCAGCAGCCTCACTAAAAATTAGCGGGGTATCTGAAATTGTTTCAACCTGAGTTTCCATGTAAATATGACTATCGCTATTTTTTATTGTTCAACAGTTTCAACATTGCCTAAATCTAATGGCGCATCTGAAGGTTCAATACAATGTACTAACTTTCCATTCACTTCCGCGCCAATCGCCATCTCGATTAAATTGTAATAAACATTCCCATTAATTCTGGCTTTTGACGATAGTTCAACATGCTCATTTCCATGTACATCGCCAATTACTACACCGTTAAGAACAAGATAAGGAACATTAACTTCGCCCTCAATCGTGCCACTTTCACTGAGCGATAACATAGAGATACCATCATTTTCTGCGATTACATTTCCTTTAATTGTACCGTCAATGTGTAAACCGCCACTAAATCTGACATCACCTTGTATAACAGTATGCTGTCCAACCAGAGTATCTATGCGATTCGATTTGCGTTTCTTGGAATTACCAAACATTCATGTCTCCTTAGCCGGCCACATCCGCCCACTGAAAACTGCGCTGTACTACCGGAGTATTTGTGTTCGTTAAATTTAAGTCCACAACTACCCTAACTGGCCTGAAGCCTTCGGGAAATGAGAAACTTCCTTCAATTCTTTCAAAATTATTAAATTTAATTTCTTGATTAATTGCATCAGAGGGTGATAGTTCAGAAATGTTATACACTTGGGAACCTGAACCGTCCAGACCTTCTATCGACATATCAAACAATACCTTGATGATGTTATCACTTTTCGCAACATTGGTTAATATCAGTTTAAATCGATAAAAATTTTGCACTTCTGTTGCTTCAATTATTAATCCTTGTATATTCAATCCCTTGGCACTGTTTGCTGATGTCATAATTCCTTCATAAAATTCCAGTTCAGCAGTTAATTCATAAATTTTGTCTTGTAATGTCTTTATCTCCAGTTGGAGTTCCATCGCCGTTTTTTCATCTAATTTAGTCAGGCGTTCCAACTTGATCACTTTATCTTGTAGTTGTTGATTATCTTCAATCAATGATCTGTTCTCTTGCCATAATTCCTTGGTCTTGTAACCACCGGTAAGCTGATTTTGAATCACCTGCCAATGATTATTATCAAGAAGAAACCAGATCAATAAAGCTGTGAGTGCGCTAAGCGCCAAACAGTATAGAAAGAGCTCCAGTGGTTTATGTTTTTTTATGACAAGTTTTGACATCTAAAATTAGGGAACAAGTGCGGAAGTTAGTAACCCCATACTCTCCTCTATTCCAAGCATTAAATTCATATTTTGTACTGCTTGTCCTGCTGCGCCTTTAACCAGATTATCAATAGCAGAAACGATGACGATTGTTGAAGTCGACTGCACATTAGGTTGTATGCCTATTTGACAATAGTTCGAGCCCCTTACCTGTCGGGTTTCTGGCATGATGCCAGTAGATAATATCTGAACAAAATGTTCGGCATCGTAAAACTGCTCGTATATCTTTTGCCAATCAGTATCTGTATCCAAACATTGAACGTAAATGGTAGATAAGATACCTCGATTCATGGGTACTAAATGAGGCACAAATGTAATTGTAGTTTCAAGGTCAGTACATAAATTTAACGTTTGTTGTATCTCTGGCAGATGTCGATGGCCAGCAACTGCATAGGCTTTGAATGACTCTGACACCTCAGCATGTAATCCGCCAAGTACTGCCTTTCTGCCTGCACCACTTACTCCAGATTTGGCATCGGCAACAATTGAATTGGGAACGATTAAGCCGTGTTTGAGTGAAGGTATTAATGCCAATGCAATTGAAGTCGGATAACAACCCGGGTTCGCAACCAGATCCGCATTTTTTATCGCTTCTCTATTTAACTCAGTTAAGCCATACACAGCGTTGTTTAGTAAATCCGGGCAGCTATGTTCAACACCATACCATTCTTTCCAGATATCCGGATCTTTGAGCCTAAAGTCTGCTGATAAATCTATAATTCGTCTGCCGCCATCTAATAAACGTGGTACAAGACTCATGGCAATGGTATGTGGTGTAGCAAAAAAAATAATCTCGCAAGCGAGCAACGCATCAGTATCATGCGCGGAAAACTTTAAATCCTCTAAATGCGAAAAAACCGGAAAAACTTCTGCTATTGCCTTATCTCTTTCGCTATCAGAGGTAACAACATGAATTTCCACAGCAGGATGCGCATCCAAAATACGGATTAATTCAATGCCGGTATAACCGGTGGCACCGACAATGCCAACTTTAATCATTTTTCAATCTCAAATTAAAA
>JBCCHP010000105.1:0-5255 GCA_039028675.1 Pseudomonadota bacterium
ATTCATTATTACTACGTGATAAATATTTTTCTTTATTATCTTCATGTTTCTTCCATAGATTATCTATGAAGAGATCAACTTGCTCCTGTGTTAATTCGTCGCCAGTGGAGAGAAATAATTGAGTCATTTCATTTTCAACAAGTTCGTATGCATTTAGCGCTTGATTTATCCAGGCATCTAAAATTTCACCATCGACTGTCTGGTTGATATCAGTTTCAATTTGAGTTAAAAAATTTACATAACGAGGTAATTCAACTTTGCGATGCCATTCTAAAATCGCATCCAGTCTCACATCAAAATTTTCCTGCTGTACTTTATTTAACTCTACATAATCATCCACATACCAATTAAACAGCGTATCCAATCGATTATAAAAGAAAGATTGAGTACAACCTCCGAGGAAGAGGCCCAAGATTATGATAGTTGTAAGTCTAGTATGCATAAATATCGAAAAAAGATTGATGCTTATTAAGAGAACAGCAGGGCAGGAGAGTTCAGAAAGCCAGTATCAATTAAATAAAAATTTTTAAAATATTGCACTATTTGACGCAATAAGATTCACAAAAAATATTTGGTTTTTATCTAAATAAAAAGATCCTAATCGATATCTCTTGCGACTCGAATACCAACATGGTCATAACGATCATCAGACTTAAATTTATCACGTTTGGCACTTCGAATTGATTGAACTGGTGTACTGTAGGCACCACCTCTTACAACTCGATACGCGCAATCACCACCTTCCCATACCTCGGCCTTGGAAGGTGCGCCCTTGTAATTTTCATGCCAACAGTCTTTCACCCATTCGGCAACGTTACCCGAAGTATCAAAAACCTTAAAAGGATTAGGCCCAAAATTACCTATTTTTGTTGGTTTTCTCGGATCCAGTCCGGTACCACATCCAAAGCAATGTGCTCGATTCGGTTCTTCATCAAAACCCCACCAAAACGGCGTTTTTTTACCTGAAGATGCCATATACTCCCATTCTGCTTCACTGAGTAGACGATAATCTTCGCCAGTTTGATCTGACAACCATTTTGCATAATAGAAAGCATCGTCCCAAGACACATAAATGACAGGATGTGTGGCCTTATCCATATAAAGATTATCGGGTACTTTTCTTCCAGTTGACTCTGCAAATAGCTCGTATTGTTCAAATGTAATTTCATATTGACTGACTGCAAATTTCTCCACAGTGACATCATGTCTTGGGTTCTCTTCAGCATGTCTACTCGAATTAGTACCCATTTTGAATGTGCCCGCTGGCAGAATAATCATAGTTGGGCCATCGCCACCGTTCTCTAGTTTGTCCGTAAAGATCCCACCATCTTTAGTCACGTTAGCTGTTGCTTCAGATGCAGGTGCGGGTACCGATGCAGCAGTAGTCTCGGTAATCTGCTCGCTAGTGCTAGCTATCGATTCGCTAGTTGTTAACTCTTCTGTTTCAGCTTCAACGGTTTCAATGACTTCTTCAGTTGCTTCTGCAATACCTTCTTCTACGCTTTCGAGTTCCTCACTAATACTGGCGAGTTCAGGTTGCGGTGCTTTTTCACCACCCATGAAGAATAATCCTGCACCAATTAATATGATGACTGCAGCGGCGATGCCTATGAATAGCCCCGTATTACTTTTCTTTGGTTCATCATCAGCATTATCCGTTTGTGATGGCGATGGAGCGGGTCCAGGTGTCGCTTCCGGAGTTGGCGTCTGTTCTTCAGTAGGAATTTCCATTTCCGCCGTGCTTTCGCCTATTTCTTCTTCTGGTTCAGGTGCTATAGCGGCGGCACCTGCTCCCTCGTCTAAAATATTAACCACGACGGCAGTGGTATTATCTTGCCGAGGCATATTTGCCTCTTCGACTGCCTGCATTAGTGCATCAGAACATTCTTTCGGCGAGTCAGACCATTCTGAATATTGAATTATCTTGCCGGAACTCAGTGTATCCAGACCATCACTACATAAAATGATGCGATCATCAGCTTCAAGCTGAAATGGTTCCTGATTTACATCAATTTCATTGATTTCTTCACCCGTAATTGCGCTCATCAACATATTTCTTGATAAACCGGGTTCGGGTTCAACAGGGGTGCCAGCTGCTTCCATTCGATCCAGAAATCCACCGTAGCTATGATCGGCATTCTTTTTGGTTAATTCTTTATTTCTGACCAAATAGCAGTGACTATCTCCAACACTTGCCCAGGTAATTTTGCCGTCTTCAAGTACGGCAGCAACCATAGTACATCCCATACCTTGTAATGCCGGAGTTTCAGCGATAGTTTCTTTGATTGAGTTATTTGCATTGATAACTGCTTGTTCAAGGATCTCTGCAACGTTTTCACAAGGATAATTTGCGGAAATATGCTTATTAAAGGCTTGTACGGCCATATTACTGGCAACGTTACCAGCAGCGTGACCGCCCATACCATCAGCCACAACCACAAGTGCACTAGGTTTGCCATTGTTATCGGTTAAATTGGTGATCAGAAAGGCGTCTTCCTGATAATCCCTGGCTCCATCTATTTGTGAGCCGGCTAGTTCAAATACAAGTGACATGACGCCAGAATATCTCCATTAAAGTTCATTAAGGAAGTTATGCTAATCTATTGATTATCTTTAAATTTGATTATTAACTTAACGTTGCTGATGAAATACATACGTGAACTTATTTTAAGTAGGATTATGCAAGTAGTCCATCAAAAAATACTAAATAACGTATTGATTCACAGGTACAAATAATCGGCAGCTTATCACTGTCTAAGCCAAACCCTTTTATGGAATCAAATAAGTCAAATCAGATAAATCTAGAAAACCTGAAGCAACGTCTACAACAGGCATGTTCGAAAGATTACTACAGCCTGAATGCCAAGCTGAATAAATTGAGTCATAAGGACAAAAAAGAGCTTAATTCGATTGCCAAAAAAATCGAGTCATCCATTCAAGCTAGAAAATTGCGTACAAACAATATTCCAATGATAAATTGTGATGAACGATTACCTATTTACGCTAAAAAGAGCGAATTTCAAACCAAATTAGCCTCGCATCAGGTTTTAATTGTTTGTGGTGAAACCGGTTCAGGAAAGACAACACAATTACCGCTTTACTGCCTGGAGTCAGGTAGAGGCATTGGTGGACTTATAGGGCATACTCAACCAAGACGTATTGCTGCTAGAACCGTTGCAAAAAGAATAGCAGATCAATTAGATACCACTCTTGGCAACATGGTTGGCTACAAGATTCGACATCAGGATCAAACTGGTGATCAGACTTATATTAAATTGATGACAGATGGTGTGTTGCTCAATGAAATGCAGCGAGACAAGTTTTTAAATCAATATGACACAATCATTATTGATGAGGCACATGAACGTAGTCTGAATATCGATTTTATTCTCGGTTATATTAAACAGTTACTGCCAAAACGTCCGGATTTAAAAGTCATCGTGACTTCTGCCACGATCGACATCAAAAAATTCTCAAGTTATTTTGATGATGCTCCTGTCATTGAGGTGTCTGGTAAGACTTTTCCAGTCGAGGTGTTATATCGGCCGATCGAAGAAGAGGATAATGAGGCCAGATTAAAAGCTATTTATGAATCTATTCGTGAATTATCTAATATCGATATGGGAGATATTCTCATTTTCCTGGAGGGCGAGGGTGAAATCCACGAAACTGATAAATTTTTAAAAAAACAGAAACTAGCCGACACCGATATATTACCTTTATACGCAAGACTTAGTTCATCCAGACAAGGAAAAATATTTTCACCACATAAGCGCAGGCATGTGATATTGGCCACCAATGTTGCAGAAACATCTTTAACGATTCCCGGAATACGCTATGTGATTGACACCGGTAAGGCGAGAATTAGTCGTTATAGCGTTAAAAGCAAGGTTCAGCGATTACCCGTAGAGAAAATTTCACAGGCTGCAGCAGATCAGCGAAAAGGCCGTTGTGGAAGAACCAGCGAAGGTATCTGCATTCGGCTTTACAACCAGGATGACTTTGATGCCAGACAAGCCTATACACAGCCGGAGATATTAAGAACTAATCTGGCTTCAGTCATTTTACAGATGAAAGTTCTGAATCTAGGCGACATTCAACGATTTCCTTTTCTTGAACCACCTGACGATAAATTGATTAACGATGGCATTAATGTCTTAAAAGAAATTAATGCATTGTCTCCTAATGGTAGATTAACTAAATCCGGTCGTAAGATTGCACGTATGCCTATTGAGCCGCGTTTTGCCTGTATGTTGTTAGCAGCAAAAGAGTACCAGTGTATTACAGAGATGTTAATAATTGTTAGCGCATTGAGTATTCAGGATCCGCGTGAAAGACCCTTTGATAATATGCATAAGGCCGATAAAGCACACGAACAATTCAAGGATAAAGAATCAGATTTCATCTGGTTTATTAATCTTTGGCAGTTTTATCATTTGCAAATGCAACAGCTCTCGCAGAATAAACTTAAAAAACTATGCGCAACTAACTTTTTATCCTACATGCGAATGCGTGAATGGATTGATATCCATAGACAACTTCGGCATGTTTGCAGTGATTTAAAATTAGCATTAAACAAAGAACCTGCAAATTATCAATCCATTCATTGTGCAATTTTAACAGGACTCGCAAGTCAGGTAGCTTATCATTCAGAAAAACATATTTATTCAGGGGCAAGAAATATTCAGACTTATTTATTTCCAGCTTCGACGTTGTTCGATAAAAAACCTGAATGGATAGTTGCCGCTGAACTGGTTGAAACAACACGCCTTTATGCAAGGAATATTGCCAGGGTAGAATCAAAGTGGATCATTAAAACTGCAAAGCATTTATTAAAATATCAATACGGAAATATTCAATGGGAAGCTGAAACTGGTAGAGTGATTGCGAGTGAAAGTACCTTTTTGTTTGGTATGCTATTAAGCGCAAATCGAATCATTAATTACAGTAAAATTAATGCTGTTGAGGCGCGTAAGTTATTTATCCAATATGCACTGATTGATAATCAACTTAATAATGATGCGAATTTTATTAAACATAATAGGGAATTGATTGATGAAGTACGTGAAATGGAAATTAAGACGCGCCGACCTGATATATTAGACGAATCTGCTATTTATCAATTCTATGACGACTAACCCAAACTTGAAGAGTATGTGCATCACATACCTCTTTAGGTAATACATCGTCATAGAATTGATAAATAGCAGATTCGTCTAATATATCAGGTCGGCGCGTCTTAATTTCCATTTCAC
>JBCCHP010000106.1:0-5221 GCA_039028675.1 Pseudomonadota bacterium
CCACGACCGAGCCCACCATCTCGCTCCCGTTGCGACAGGGGCGCGCGCCCGTAGGGACGCTCCTTTACAGTCATTAGGATATGGTCTCGTATTAACAACTGATATAGAAACAGGTGCGCAAATACAAGCTGATCAGATTTACGATTACCACCTGGATATTGGTCCTAAAAAGGCAAATGAAAGCGATAAAAAATCTATTCGAATTTCCGGAGAGACGTTATTGCAACTCGACTCAGAATGTTTGCATGGCAAGTTGCGATTACGAGAAGCGAGAAATTTATGCAGATCTATTTTGTCCAGATATTTGGGAAATAAGCAGTTAAAAAGCAGGGAACTTTATAATGCCTTTATTAATGCTGGGACTTCGGCATAATAGCGCGTTTTTAATTTCTGTAGAAAATAGACTATGTTACTTGGTGTTAATATCGATCATGTCGCGACCTTACGTCAGGCGAGAGGAACGTCTTATCCTTCTCCATTAGATGCTGCACTCATTGCAGAAGAAGCGGGGTCTGATTCAATTACTATTCATCTACGAGAGGATAGAAGACATATTCTTGATGCCGATGTTGTAGCTATCAAAGAGAAAATATCAATCCCTTTAAATCTTGAAATGGCTATGACGAATGAAATGTTGGATATTGCAATCAAGGTTAAGCCTGAATATTGCTGTATTGTGCCTGAACGAAGAGAGGAGTTGACTACGGAAGGTGGTTTAAATGTTTATGATGATTTGGACAGAATTACCGAAGGTTGTCAGCGCTTAAAAAATGCAGGTATACAGGTTTCTTTGTTTATAGATGCTAGATCAGAACAAATTGAAGCGGCAGTAACTGCTGGCGCGCCATTTATTGAAATCCATACAGGCAAATATGCTGATGCAGGTAATCATGAGCAAAGTGATCAGGAATTACAAACAATCAAAGATGCAGCCATGTTTGCTAACGAGATTGGGTTACAAGTCAATGCTGGACATGGCTTGAATTATGATAATGTCAAACCTATTGCCATGATCGCTCAAATTAGAGAATTAAATATAGGGCATAGCATCATTGCCAGATCAGTATTTGTTGGATTGCCTAAAGCAATTAGAGAATTAAAAGCGTTAATTGATTCAGTCAAGTAATACCAACATGTCGCGACTTTCAGAACAAATTACCAAACGGAGAACGTTTGCCATCATTTCACATCCTGATGCTGGAAAAACGACTGTCACTGAGCAGTTATTACTTTATGGTGGTGCTATACAAATGGCTGGAACCGTCAAGGCTAGAAAGTCCAGTCGACACGCAACATCAGACTGGATGAAAATGGAAAAAGAACGTGGAATTTCTGTGACGAGTTCGGTAATGCAGTTTGAATATCATGATCATGTTATTAATTTACTCGACACTCCGGGGCATGCTGATTTTTCAGAAGATACATATCGAACACTAACCGCTGTTGATTCTGCGATGATGGTCATCGATGTTGCAAAAGGTGTAGAAGAACGAACTCGTAAGTTGATGGAAGTATGTCGATTACGAGACACACCTATTATTACATTTATCAATAAACTGGATCGGGAAGGAAAAGAACCAATTGACTTATTAGATGAGATTGAATCCGAGTTAGGGATGCAATGTGTTCCTTTTACCTGGCCAATTGGAATGGGTAGTCGTTTGCAAGGAATTTATAATTTACTTGATGATTCAATTCGTCTTTATAAAAAAACAGAGAACGGTAGCCACCAACATCTTATTAAGGGATTAAACAGTAAAGAAGCTAGAGAATTACTAGGTGATAATTGGCAGTCATTAATTGATGAGATTGAATTAATACAAGGCGTATACCTTGATTTCGATCGAGAATTATTTTTGAAGAGTCAATTAAGTCCGGTATTTTTTGGTACAGCGCTACATAACTTTGGTGTTGAAGAATTTCTTGATTGTCTTGTTGTTCACTCACCTTTTCCCCAATCAAGAGTCACAAAAGAAAGAGAGGTGCAAGCCGAAGAAGAAAAGCTTTCAGGATTTATTTTCAAAATTCAGGCTAATATGGATCCTGCGCATCGCGATCGAATAGCATTTTTCCGTTTATGTTCAGGTCAATATAAACGCGGCATGAAGATGCGTCACGTCAGGACTGGAAGAGATGTACAAATCGCCAATGCCGTTACCTTCATGGCCGGCAATCGATCACAAGCTGAAGAGGCTTGGCCAGGCGATGTAATTGGACTACATAATCACGGCACAATACAGGTTGGAGATACGTTTACTCAGGGTGAAGAACTAAATTTTACAGGCATACCTTATTTTGCTCCCGAACTTTTCCGTCGTGTACAGTTACGTGATCCATTAAAAATGAAAGCATTACAAAAAGGATTAATTCAGTTAGGAGAAGAGGGCGCAACACAGGTTTTTAAGCCTATTAATAATAATGAATTGATATTAGGTGCGGTTGGAATATTACAGTTTGACGTTGTTGCCTGGCGCCTACAGGAAGAATATAACGTTGAATGTGCTTATGATGCTATACCAGTAGTTGCCGCAAGATGGTTATCTGCTGAAGATGAAAGACTGCTCGACGAAATAAAAAAGAAGCAGTCAGAAAATATAGCAATTGATGGAGGTGGCTACATTACGTATTTAGCGCCATCGATGGTTAATTTAAATTTAATGATTGAAAAATGGCCCGATATAGAATTTCGAGCCACACGTGAACACTAATGATTAGGCTTGTTGATTTTCTGAATTTTTAATTTCTGTACTTGTCGTCGCGCTAATTTGCTTGCTTGTTTCTTGTGTTTTTGAATATTTATCACTGTTTGGATTGACATCAGTTTTATCGTTATCACTAACCGTTTGACTTGTAGCAACAGAATTGACTTGTTTATTCTCAGTTTTAAGCTCAGATTTCACAGTTGTTTGATTCTCTTGTGTTGGTTCGCCAGCTTGCTGACCGGAAGAATCATTTGCACTAGTAGATTTTGCAGAAACATTATTTTCCTGTTCATTACTTTTTCGTCGACGTCCACCCCTTCTTCCTCGACGTGAAGAAGTGTTGCGCCGATTATTATTTTGTTTGTTTTCACCTTTCTCATCACTAGATTCATTTCGTGCATTTCTGCTGCGACCACGTCTGTTTTCATTACGTTTGTTATTTGGGTTTCTTCTTCTCCCACGATTATTACTATTACTATTACTACGACGATTTCGATTGTTTCTTGATTTCTTCTTCTCTTCATCTTCATCTGGTACGCCAAACAGGCTGCCAAACAACCTCGATATCAAACCTTTTGATTTAGGTTTGTTATCAGTACGAGCAGGAGCCGGGTTATTGGGCACAAACTGCTTAACAATAGGTTGTTGATTGGTGTTCTTTTTATTAACAACAGCTTCCTGTTCTTGTTCTTCTTCCTGTTTTATTTCATAACTCAATTGTTGATGCTCTGGTTGAGCCGCATCTGATAATCTCACACGTTGTACTGAATATTGTGGTGTCACCATATTTCTGTCAGGAATAATAACAATTTCTACATCGTGGTTATGTTGAACTTCACTAATAGGCTGACGTTTTTCATTTAATAAAAATGTTGCAGCTTCTATCGGAAGATTAACAACAACCTTGGCCGTCAGATCTTTCATTGCCTCTTCTTCAATGATACGTAATACAGATAATGCCAATGACTCAATATCACGTATTGTTCCCTGTCCGTCACAGCGTGGACAAGGTATATGACTGGACTCTCCTAAAGATGGTCTTATTCGTTGTCGTGACATTTCAAGTAAACCAAAACGCGAAATTCGACCGACCTGAACGCGCGCGCGATCCATTTTTAGATTATCACGCATTGCATTTTCTACTTCGCGCTGATTTCGATTATTCAACATATCGATAAAATCAATCACAATCAGACCACCTATATCGCGTAGTCTTAGTTGTCTGGCAATTTCTTCGGCCGCCTCCAAGTTTGTATTAAGTGCCGTTTCTTCAATATCACTACCTGCCGTTGAACGTGCAGAATTAATATCAATGGATATGAGTGCTTCAGTATGATCGATGATTAATGCGCCGCCAGAGGGTAATCTGACTTCTCTGGAAAATGCAGATTCAATTTGATTTTCTATTTGATATCTGGTGAATAGAGGATCATTATCTTTATATAGTTTTAATTTTTCTAAGTTATGAGGCATCACCTGAGTCATAAAATCATAACTACGTTTATGTACTTCAGGATCGTCTATCCAGATTTCATTTATATCCTTTCTTAAGTAATCGCGAATCGCACGAATAATAACTTCACTTTCCTGATAGATTAGGATCGGCGCAGGTTTTTGTTGAGCTGCATTATTGATGGCTTCCCATAATTGCAGTAAGTAGTTCAAATCCCATTGCAATTCTTCCGACGATTTGCCAACTCCCGCAGTTCTAAGAATGAGTCCCATGCCCTCTGGCACTGTCAAATCAGCCATTGCATCTTTGGCCTCGTTTCTATCACTCCCCTCTATTTGACGGGAAACACCGCCGGCCCTGGGATTATTAGGCATTAGAACTAAATACCGGCCAGCCAGACTGACAAAGGTGGTCAGTGCCGCTCCTTTATTTCCTCGTTCTTCTTTTTCAACCTGAATGATGAATTCCTGACCTTCATCAATGACATCTTTAATACTGAGACGACCATTTCTTTGCGAAGCCTGCGCATCAGGTTTGAATAAGGTTTTGGCAATTTCCTTGAAGGGTAAAAACCCATGCCGCTCGGGGCCATAATTGACAAACGCGGCTTCAAGACTGGGTTCGATTCGAATAACCCTGCCTTTGTAAATATTTGATTTCTTTTGTTCTCTTGCGGAGGATTCGATATCCAGATCGTAAAGTTTTTGCCCATCTACCAAAGCAACACGCACCTCTTCCGGCTGAGTTGCGTTAATCAACATGCGTTTCATTTCTTAATTCCTTATTGTCTCGCTCAACCCAAATAGGGGAGCGACAAATTATTTGTTTTCAGCAGATACCGTTTTTTTATGTCATAGTTGCGAAAATCGCAACGAAATCAGTATCACTATCTCGTTATCATTGTTCAGCCAATGTATAAATTCGGACTGGTGATTTCTTGTTTTAATCAAAACAACGTACATTGTGAAATATTGTTCACCACAATTTTTTTGCCCGAAATCAGCTGCACAAGGGATTCTGTCTTCACCTTCTTTAAATATATCAATACTGAGGGTGTCCGGCAAAC
>JBCCHP010000107.1:0-5221 GCA_039028675.1 Pseudomonadota bacterium
ACAACAATATCACCTCTGTTTGGGGTCTTATTCTTAACAATTTTATCGTGTAGCACGGGCAGCCTCAGTCCATATTCATATTTATTAACAAGTATAAAATCACCTATCAATAACGTCGGCATCATCGAGGCTGAGGGTATTTTGAATGGCTCAAAAACAAATGAACGCAATATTAAGACAATAAAAAAGATGGGGAAGAATGATTTAGAGTAATCAACTAAAAGTGGCAATTTTGGTGTTTCGGTTGTCTCGCCATCAGATTCGGTGACCGCTTCGTGTCTGCCTACGATCAAATAATGACCGAGCCAGATCGAACCACTGGCAAAACTCAAAAAAACAAGTAGCGCTGAAAAATCAAAATTCATTTATCTTTACCGACATGCAAAATGGCCATAAAAGCTTGCTGTGGAATTTCCACAGATCCAAATTGTTTCATACGCTTTTTCCCTTCTTTTTGTTTTTCCAGTAATTTGCGTTTGCGTGTAATATCGCCACCGTAACATTTTGCAGTTACATTTTTTCGCATTGCTTTTACAGTCTGTCTTGCCAGGATCTTGGAGCCAATTGCGGCCTGAATAGCAACATCAAACATTTGCCTGGGAATAAATTCCTTTATTTTTTCAGTTAACTCTCTGCCCCTGATATGAGCCACATCTTTATGCACGATACAAGATAAGGCGTCGACTTTATCGTTATTAATTAAGATATCCAGTTTCACCAGACTGGAAGATTCAAAATGACTAAAACTATAATCGAACGAGGCAAATCCTCGACTTACGGATTTTAACCTATCAAAAAAATCCAGCACGACTTCACTCATGGGCATCGCATACGCCAATGAAATCTGCTTTCCAAGATATTGTAATTTTTTCTGTACACCTCGTTTCTCAATGCACAGTGTAATGACATTACCTAAATAATCCTGCGGCACCAGGATGTCTGCCGTAATAATTGGCTCTCTGATTTCATCAATTTCATTCGGTGGGGGAAGATTTGCAGGATTATCAATATTTATCACATCACCACTGCTAGTTAGTACTTCATAAATGACGGTTGGTGCAGTCGTGATTAATGACAGGCTATATTCGCGCTCAAGTCGCTCCTGGATGATCTCCATATGCAACATGCCAAGAAAACCACAACGAAAACCAAACCCTAATGCCTGCGAGGTTTCTGGCTCGTAGTGTAATGCCGCATCATTCAATTTTAATTTCGATAATGCCTCACGAAATGCTTCATAATCACTGGAATCAACTGGAAATAATCCAGAAAATACTTTGGGTGTAATTGTTTTGAAGCCCGGCAATGGCTCACTAGCTGGTTTTTCTGCAATGGTTAGCGTATCGCCAACTGGCGCACCATCAATATCTTTAATTCCTGCGACAACATAACCTACCTCGCCTGTTTTTAAAGAAGTTTTTGCATTGCGTTTTGGTGTGAAGACACCTACTTCATCAACCAGAAAATCTCGACCAGTAGACATCACACGGATTTTTTTTCGTGCAGACAACTCACCATCAATAATACGCACGAGAGATACTACGCCAAGATAATTATCAAACCAGGAATCAATAATTAATGCTTTTAACTTAGCCTCTTCATCCCCTGTCGGTGGTGGAATTATTTCAATAAGTTCTTCAAGTAATGCTTTTACATTAGCGCCTGATTTTGCACTTACACGTAGTGCATTTTCTGCTTCAATTCCGATAATTTCTTCAATTTCATTAATGACACGATCCGGTTCCGCTGAAGGCAAGTCAATCTTGTTTAATACCGGTAATACTTCAAGATCATTTTCAATAGCGGTAAAACAATTAGCAACGCTTTGTGCTTCTACTCCTTGTGCAGCATCAACAACTAACAAAGCACCCTCGCATGCAGAAAGAGAACGGGAAACTTCATAACTAAAATCAACATGCCCTGGCGTGTCAATAATATTTAATTGATATTCGGTGCCATTTTCTGCCTCGTAATACAAAGTGACACTTTGAGATTTGATAGTAATGCCTCTTTCTCTTTCCAGATCCATAGAATCCAGTACTTGCTCTGCCATTTCTCTATCCGTCAAACCGCCACATATCTGAATAAAACGATCAGCAAGCGTCGACTTCCCATGGTCGATGTGCGCAATAATAGAAAAATTACGGATAGTTGGTTGCATAAATGCCTGGATTAGCCTGACAAGTCTCAGCTCAAAAGGCGCGATTTTAGCCGAATTTTATAAGTGATTAAATCAATTAATATTTTGATGATTTTCGAGATAGTTTTTTAATCGATCTTCATCGAGGAAATATTCACAAATTATCTGATTTTCCGACCTAAGCACTGGAATTCTACCCGCGTACTCTGCTGTAAGTTGTTCACTATTGGAAATATCGATTAATTCTATACTTAGTTTATATTCGTCGTGCCAGGGAACTAGGTCATTTAATAGTTTTTCACAAAGATGACAGCCGGGCCTGGTCAAAAGCTGGAATGTAAACGTATCCTTATCCGCCATCAATTTTCAAAGCCAGAAAAAGCGGGCCACCACGCCTTTGGATTAAAACAGGCACTGATTTATTCTCAGGCAGATTTGTCACCAATTCATTAAAATGGTCGCGATTCTTTACCTTTTGATTATTCAGTAACAATAATACGTCACCGCGTTTAATGCCTGCTGTTTGCGCTGGGCCTTCTCCCACTTGTTCAATAAGTACACCATGATCGGAAATATCCAAATCTGTTTGCTGTTCTTGCGTCAGGTCTGTCACTGCCATGTTTAAAGAATTAATGACTTTCTCAGTGCTTTCTTCTTGTTTTGCGAGCATTTGATCATCTGTAGGTAATTCCAGAATAGTCACGTTTAGTGTTTTGGTGTTACCACGCCGAATAATCTTAACTGGCACTTTAGTATTAATCAGAGTGCTACCTACTAATGGAGGTAAGTCAGAAGAAAAATTAACTTTTTTGCCATCATATTCAACAATGATATCGCCAACCTCTATTCCCGACTTTTCAGCTGGTCCTTTTTCCAGGACTTTAGCAATTAATGCCCCGTGCGGATGTTCCATCTCAAATGATTCTGCTAATTCTCTGGTGACATCTTGTATTAAGACGCCTAGCCAACCGCGGCTGACTCGGCCTTTATCACGCAATTGCAAATAGACGCTTTCAACTACATCGGCAGGGACAGCAAATGAAAGTCCCATAAAGCCACCAGTACGACTGTATATTTGTGAATTTACGCCGATAACTTCTCCATCAAGATTAAATAAAGGACCGCCTGAGTTACCAGGATTAATGGCAACATCGGTTTGTATAAAAGGCACATAGTTTTCATTTGGTAAACTACGTCCAATTGCACTGACAATCCCCGCTGTGACCGAGTAATCAAAACCAAAAGGAGAACCAATCGCTAAGACCCATTCTCCAACTTTAATATCGTCCACTTTCCCGAGTTTTAGCGTAGGAAGGTTTTCAGCACTAATCTTGATTACTGCGATGTCGCTTCGCTCATCAGAGCCAATTACCTCTGCAACAAATTCACGCCGATCATTTAGTCTAACGATCACTTCATCTGCATTTCGAATGACATGATGATTGGTAATGACATATCCATCTTTTGAAATAATAAATCCTGACCCAAGCGATGATCGTTCCTGAGAAGGGCCCTGTCCTTCGGGTATATCACCAAAATACTTTTTAAAGAATTCAAAAAATGGGCTATTTTCTGGAATATCTGGCATGTTAAAGCCGTTTGGCCCCAACCCTTCCATTTGTCTGCTTTTACTACTGGTACTGATATTTACCACAGCAGCAGAATTTTCATCTACCAAAGGAGTAAAATCGGGTAAGTCTCTTGCCAGCAGAGGATATGAATAAACGAATAAGTAAAATAGGGTAAAAGCGTATAGTAAACGTGACATGTGAATAACTCTTGATTAAAAACTACTGTGTGAACGTATTAGTTAAGTGCTTTCACTGAATCAGCCATCATCTTGACTGTTTGTCTTGGCACTTCTCCCACGGCCGTGATTTGATAACCATTATGTTCGACTGCATAAGTGTGTACGCCGCCAAAACGACTTGCATCTTCAGTTTCATCTGAACTACCGGCTAATTTTTCTACAAAAATAGACACCATGGCAAGGCCATCACTATAAACTAGATGATCTACTGGGTCCTGGCTAGTCATCATCGCTTGTTTCGCATATTCGCTCATTGCGAATCCATTTGGTAGCCAGGTGACTTGCCATTTTCTTTTTAATGAGTTGGATAATGTTTCGCCATGTTGAATATTATTTATAATATTAATGTCTTCATTGGAAAATGTCGGAATGAGTAATTGATCATCAATTTCCTGACCAATTTTGATTTGAGCAAATATAACTTGCTCGAGAGACTTGCCTTTTTGACTTTTTAATTCTGACTTTAGTAATAGTTTTGAATCCTTCTCTATCCAAAGTTGATAACCATAACGATATTCATCTTTAGGCATAATATTAACAACCCAGGCATCTAATCCAGCAACGCGATCTGCACCTGCTATTTCAAATTCATAAAATTCAGAAATCGATTCTATAGGATCAGGCAGATAAGATGATATTAATTTACCAATTCTACTTTCATCTACTACCACAGCATTTTTTTCAGGGAAATAGCATTTAACTTGTTCATCAGTTCGAATGACCTCTCTGGCATGCCCGGTTAATGACGTGAGTTTTTCTTTTATGCCATTTTCATCGACCTTATGAATAATGCGCATCGTGTTCATTTGGTTATTTAATCGATACAGAAATACACCATCATAATTAAGTGTTTTACTTGCCTTGGACATTTCATTAATAAGTAATCTTGGATCGGGAGATGGTTCTGCCCCGGCAAGCATGCTGACCGATAATATGACACATGCCGTCGCAATTTTATTTTTTGTCAGCACGTTATGAAGACCGTTCAATCACTCATCTGCCTGAATAGTTACAATACGTACATAAGGTCTTATGGCTGTTACCCCACTTCCTTTTCGGTATTCATTATGATTAATAAGATATCCACTCATACGATTATCGGCAGCAGTTGCAGGAGTGTCAGATTGTACCGCCGCTTGTCTATATTGTGGTGATTGATTGAATTCAAATGATTGTGTGGGGAGCGAATTAATAGTGTTTACATCCTGATCCGCAACACTATTATCTTGAACAGATGACAAATCAGATTGATTCGTCTGCTTGATTCCCAG
>JBCCHP010000108.1:0-5103 GCA_039028675.1 Pseudomonadota bacterium
ATCTATCACACCACATTCCAGGGCAAAGCCAATTGGAGAGTGCGGTACAGATACATATTTTATTGCATCATCATTATTCGTTAATAAGACTAAAGAATCACCTGCGTGATATGTACGCATTTTATTTTCGGATATTTCAACAACTGATACTGTTGAGCCGGAACCATTTTTCAATCCTTTTATTACTGAATCGGCATGTTCAATACCTGAGAGAATAGTATCCCTTAAAGACTGCTGATCAGTTTTATTAATAATGAAATCATTTAATGATTCAACAATTGTTTTGGCTGCTTTTTCACCAGCAGGCATCCCACCCATGCCATCGGCAATGACTAACACCAGCGTTGTTTCATCAACAGGAATGATACCCAGCGCATCTTCATTAGGCGTATCTTTAAGTGGAGAGCGATTTGAAAAATACACAAGTTCACTATTTGCAATTTCTATTCGCTCTATCTTTTGCTGCATACTTTCAACAAGCATGATTGCATCATTGAATTGTTTATTAAACATGAACAGTTGATTGACTTGATAAGATGCAGTTGGCTTTTAAACGATAAAGACAATATGCCATTAGATTTTTCTATAGCGCATACGCTTGGGTTGTGTCTCATTACCTTTTCGCTTTAAGAAGTCTTCGTGATATTCACTAAAGTCTCCCTCAAAAAACTGCATAGAACCATCATCTTCAAAAGCAAGTATGTGTGTTGCAATACGATCAAGAAACCATCTGTCATGCGATATCACCATCGCACAGCCAGGAAAAGAGAGTATTGCCTCTTCCAATGCACGTAATGTTTCTACATCCAAATCATTTGATGGTTCGTCGAGTAATAGGACATTCCCCCCCTGTTTTAATGTATTGGCAAGATGCAATCGTCCTCGTTCACCGCCGGATAGATCACCAACATGTTTCTGCTGATCGGTGCCTTTAAAATTAAACCGACCAACATAGGCACGAGAATTTATCTCATAACTACCAATAGTTATATTATCCAGACCATCAGAGACTGCTTCCCAAACTGTTTTACTATCATCAAGGTTTTCACGGGTTTGTTCGACAAAGGCAACCTGAGTTGTTTCACCCACGCGTATCTCACCATTATCTGGTTCTTCTGTACCCGCAATCATTCTGAATAATGTAGATTTTCCCGCGCCATTACCACCAATAATACCTACCACGGCACCTTTAGGTACATTGAAACTGAGGTTTTCGTATAACACATGGTCATCAAATGCTTTAGCTACATCTTTAAACTCAATGACAACATCGCCAAGGCGAGGGCCAGGTGGAATATAGATTTCATTAGTCTCACTGCGTTTTTGAAATTCCTGGGAATTCATTTCTTCAAAGCGTGCTAAACGTGCCTTGTTTTTGGCATGTCGGCCTTTAGGATTGGTTCTTACCCATTCTAATTCTTGCTGGATTGCTTTTTGTCTTGCAGTTTCAGCGCGTTCTTCCTGTTCCAGGCGTTGTTCTTTATTTTCCAACCATTGAGAGTAATTACCTTCAAATGGGATACCTTCCCCGCGATCCAGTTCTAATATCCATCCTGCAACATTATCGAGGAAGTATCGATCATGAGTGACGGCGACGACGGTACCATTAAAATCAGCCAGAAATCGTTCCAGCCAATAGACAGACTCGGCATCCAGATGATTAGTCGGTTCATCTAGTAATAACATATCGGGTCTTGATAATAATAAACGACACAAGGCAACACGTCTTTTTTCTCCGCCTGACAACGTTTCGATTTTTGCTTCCCAGGGTGGTAAGCGAAGCGCATCAGCAGCACGTTCCAATGTGTTTTCAAAATTTTCTGCATCCCATGCCTGCACAATACTTTCTAATTGTTCCTGTTTTTTTGCCAAGGCATCAAAATCTGCATCCGCTTCAGCATAAGCTGCATAAACTGAATTTAATTCTGTTAATGCATTTAATGGTTCACTTAACCCATCTTCAACATTTCCTTTAACATCCTTATCATTATCAAGTTGTGGTTCTTGAGGAAGATATCCGACTTTAATATCTGGCATTGGCCTGGCTTCGCCGATAATTTCCTTATCGATACCCGCCATAATTTTTAGCAATGTTGATTTGCCTGCGCCATTTAGACCGAGTACACCAATCTTAGCGCCGGGAAAAAATGAAAGATAAATATCTTTGAGAATTTGACGTTTTGGCGGCACGATTTTGCCAACGCCATTCATGGTATAAACGTATTGCGCCATAATTAAAAATTTATCCAGCTACACATAATAATTGGATAGGCATTATCGCACTCAGAACATGTATCGCAACTATTTAAAAATTAATAGTATCATTGATAAACAAATAAACCGGACCAGTAATATCTTCGAGCACGATTGATCTGGCGCCAAGCAAATCTCCTGTGACTGGTTTACTTTGCGCTTCATTGGAAATACGTGCGATAAGTTGCATTTTAGGAAAATTTGCAAGTGACAGTTCCTTATTCAATACGTGTTCATCACTTATCATGAGTTGTAAAGGCCAATCTGATATCGGGCTAACTAAACCAGCAATAGATGTTGAATTACCATCTTCTGATCTGGCATATATATAGAGTAAGGCAGACTCTTTTATCTGTGGCTTTAAATTTTCTGATACATCTATACTAATAATAATAGATGAAATGTTTGTTGTTGAATCATTATTTAATTGTAACTCAAGCTCCGCAATCATTGTTTGCATCTGAATATGTTCTTTGCTATCTATCTCAAGCACAGGTAATAAACGACGCCAGTAATCCAATGCGGATTGTAAATTTCCTTGCTGTCTTGCGGACAGGCCAGCCATCCATATTGCGCTAGTATTGTCGGGCTCTAGCTGTAATATTTTTTCAATTATTTTGATTGGCTCACCGCTGAGATCCTGGTTATTTTGAAGCGCAAGCGCATCAGCATATCGCAATAGTGAATTGGCATTTTCACCCTCTAATTCAATTAATTGTTTCGCGGCAGTCACTGCCTTTTCATATCGTTGTAAATTCATATTCGATCTAAAAAACATTAACCAGCCATCAATGTCTTCAGGATTTTCATTTAAACGTTGTTCAAGCCCTAGTACCATCTGCTCAATTTGTGAAGGTGAGACTGCAATGTCTGGATTGCTCTTCTCTGGCGTCATTACAATCAAATCATAGCGACCTAATATCATATATAAGGAGAAGACAAATATAGGAATAAATAAGGTCAATCCAATGATAGTTGAGCGATGCATTAACGATGCATTCAGATTTATTTGTTTCATCTTTTGATTATTATCTGGTTCGCGCTTGATATCGTTAATCGCACCCTTTGCATCTTCGGCTGTTAATAAGCCATTATCCTGGTCTTGTTTTAATTCAAGTAAACGCTGCTGTGTTTCATTCTCATGTGTATTTTTTATAATTTCGGCGGTGTTTTCTTTTCTTGATAAAGAACGGACACTTATTATCAATGCAACTGCAATGAACAGAATTGAGATGAGTATAAAGAGGAACATGACTATTAATTAGTCGTTTTTAATTGCTTCAATATTTTCTTTGGTTTGTTTACGGATTAAAAATACAGCAATACTGATTCCTAATAATAAAAATATAAATGGCCCTGCCCATAATAGCCATGTATTAGTTTGTACGGGTGGACGATAAAGAACAAAATCACCATATCGATCAACAAGAAACGATTTGATTTCATTTTCATTTTTATCGGTTCTTATCATCTCTATTATTTCTTTTCGTAAATCTTGCGCTAATGGAGCGTTAGAATCCGCAAGTGATTGATTTTGACAAACAAGACATCGAATTTCATCGATAATTTCATCATAAAGTAGCGCATGCATATTGTTTTCAAATTGAACTGGCGAATCTTTAGCAAATACAAACATAGGAGACAGTAGTAGTAGAAGAAAATAAAATTTCATGGAATGCTACTAAGTTGATTGATCATAGGTAAGATTGTTTTTTCTATATCCACAGCATCAATTGGCCCAATGTGTTTGTATCGTATGATCCCTTCTTTATCCAGAATAAATGTCTCAGGAACACCATAGACTCCATATTCAATTCCGATCTTGCCTTCTTCATCAAATGCACTTTTTCGATAGGGGTTGCCATGTGATTTTAGCCATTTAATGGCATTGTTGCGATTGTCTTTATAATTAATACCATAGATAGGCAGGTTAAATGTATTATTAATTTCAACTAAAAGCGGGTGTTCCTCAAGGCAAGCTGCGCACCATGATGCCCATATATTAACCAAGCTGACCTGTCCTTTTATATCATTACTATTTAAGAAAATGGTTGGATTATTAACAGTGGATACTTCAAAAGCAGGGGCGGGTTTTCCTATTAATGGAGATGGGACTTTACCTGGATCAATTTTGAGGCCGAATATAAATAAAATGACCAGGCCCGCAAAAAATAATAAGGGAGTGCTATAACGCCACATTATTACAGTTTGGCAAGCGCTGCCGAAGAAGACTGAATATCGGTTTGAGCGCTTTTCATTTTGTATCGGTATCTTCTGTCTGTAGCAGCAAAGACACCACCAATTGCCATGAATATAGCGCCTAACCAAATCCATCTTACGAATGGTTTATGATACAGTCTTAAACTCCAGGCATTACTATCCAGAGGTTCTCCCAAAGACACATAAATATCACGTGTTAATCCGGGATCAATTCCGGCTTCAGTCATCGGAATATTACGTACTGTATATAATCTTTTTTGAGTTTTAAGTGTCGTTATGTGTTTGTCGTCTTTAACAACATTGACAACCGCTTCTGTTGCTTCGTAGTTAGGGCCCGGAACGACATGCAATTTTGCAAGTGTAAAATCATAACCAGCAAAAGAAACAATTTCACCTTCTGACATACGCTTGTGTACATCAGTACTATGATTGCTCGTAACAGTGACCCCGATTATCATGATTGCAAAACCGATGTGTGCGAGTGTCATGCCATAAAAACCACGATTAAGTGTTAACAAACCTTTTATCTTGTTTTGTTATGAAACATGACTGCTTCCGCCGGTTGATCGACAGCGACTTGAATTTCTCTCCCGACAACTATGTTTGTGGCTTTAAAATCGCCTCGTGGCG
>JBCCHP010000109.1:0-5023 GCA_039028675.1 Pseudomonadota bacterium
ACGTGATCTTAAGGCGGCTATCACGGTTTCGCTCGTAGGTGCATTGCCAAGCCCAACAGCCAGATTACGTAGCCAGCATTCATAACCAATACGTCTGATCGCCATGCCTTCAGTTTTCTTCAAAAATTCTGCTTCGCTCCAGGCAAACAACTCCACCAGTGTTGGGGTATCCAATCCATGTCTTATCCGGAAATCATCTTCTTCGGTGTGCGTTGCGAATTTGTTCCATGGACAAATTAATTGACAATCATCACAACCATAAACTCGGTTACCAATCATTTTACGAAATTCTTCCGGAATGCTGTCCCTTAACTCAATCGTCAGATAAGAGATGCAGCGTCGGGCATCGACCTGCTTTGGACCTACGATGGCTTTTGTTGGGCAAATATTGATACAGGCATTACAGCTACCACAATGTTCCTTTTGAAATGGCTCATCAATTTCCAGCGGAATATCTGTGAAAATTTCACCAAGAAAAAACCAAGAACCTGCTTTTGGATTAATTAAATTACTGTGTTTACCTATCCAGCCTAATCCAGCATTTCTGGCCAATGCTTTTTCCAATACCGGCGCACTATCGACAAAACAACGATAACCGAACTCACCATAATGTTCAGAAATCTTATCGGCGAGTTTTTGCAGACGATTACGCATCAACTTATGGTAATCACGGCCAAGCGCGTAACGTGATACATAAGCTAGATTGTTGTCATTCAGAACCTGTTTTGGATGTTGACTTGAGGGCGGTAAATAATCCATACGAGCAGAAATCACACTGATTGTGCCAGGAATTAACTTTTGCGGTCGCGTGCGTTTTGTACCATGTGTATGCATATAATGCATATCGCCATGAAATCCTTTGCGTAACCATTCTTGCAAATGTGTTTCGTCCTGGCCGAGATCAGTATGGGTAATACCGAGTTGTTGGAAACCCAGTTCTTTCCCCCATTCCTTTATCTGCCGGGTGTGCTGAATTGAATCAATTGTTAATGCTTGAGCGTTCAAAATAGTTAAATAGCTATCTGTAATGCACTGTGACTGTGCCGGAAATGTAAACTTGGTGCATAATTTTCGCAATAGCAAATGCCAAAAAAATATAAGTCATTGATAATTATATTAATTATCCGTTGGCATGGCACATGCTATAGAAAGACTGACTGATAGTCTTATTGTTCAACAACCCTTCGACTATCCTCTGCTCTTAACCTTGGGCGCCAATAGGCGCCCTTTTTTTATGCGCCAGAGAGGTATCGTCATTAATTTCCAGAGCGAATATCGGCGAATAAAAAATGATATGCTTTAGACATGTTTGATTTTATTAGCGCCTGGTACAAACGCTACTTTACCGATCCGCAAGCGGCATTACTCGTTGTGTTGCTGGTATTAAGCAGTGTAGTGCTTGCGTTTATGGGCAAAATGCTCGCGCCTTTATTGGCGGCTTTGGTAATTGCTTATTTATTGGAAGGTATGGTTCGACTGTTACATGAATATAAATTTTCTCGAATACTTTCCGTTAATATCGTTTTTATTCTCTTTGTCTTGTTCATGCTGATTATTTTGTTGGGTTTCTTGCCAATTATTTCGACTCAGGTCTCACAGTTTTTTCAGGAAATGCCGGCCATGATTAATAATGGTCAGGACTTATTATTGCGTTTGCCTGGTCAATATCCACAATTGATCTCTGAAGAATATATCAGTCAGGTTATTTATACGTTACAACAGGGTGTAAATGATTTGGGGAAAAACATATTGTCTTTTTCTTTGGCCTCCATACCAGCAATCGTCACAGTATTGATTTACCTTGTTCTTGTACCATTAATGATCTTCTTCTTTCTTAAAGATAAGGTGATTATTCAGCAGTGGCTAGGTCGATTTTTACCCAAGGATCGTCACTTGCTGGATGAAGTCTGGTTAGAAATGGATGCACAGATCGGTAACTATGTGCGTGGAAAGTTCTATGAGATTATTATTGTTGGTGCAGCAGCATATGCATTGTTTATTTTTCTTGATCTTAATTATGCGCCTTTACTTGCATTATTGGTCGGTCTATCAGTATTAATTCCTTACATTGGTGCGGCAGTCGTGACACTGCCGGTTGCATTAGTTGGATACTTTCAATGGGGCTTAACAGGTGACTTTTACTGGTTAATGATTGGGTATTTCGTTTTGCAATTTCTGGATGGCAATGTGCTCGTGCCAATTTTGTTTGCTGAAGCAGTTAAATTACACCCGGTAGCGATCATTGCAGCCATACTCGTATTTGGCGGCTTATGGGGATTTTGGGGTGTGTTCTTTGCCATTCCTTTGGCGACATTGGTTAAGGCGTTAATTAATGTGTGGCCGACACAAGAAGAAATAGAGACTGCCGCTGTTGAGTCTTAATGATAGGTCGCAACAAGTAACGTTATATCATCTCTGGCGCAGGTAGAAGATGCAAACTCATACAAGTCTTTTTTAATTAATTCCAAACAGGCTTTACTACTATCAGTTCTATTCAACGACAATAAATTTTGTAAGCGTTGTTCACCGTAATATTCTTTACTTGTATTTGATTGTTCAATCAAGCCATCTGTATAGGCAATTATTTTGTCACCCTTCTCAAGTTGATAGGTTTCTTCAACATAAGTGACTGGTTCATGATCAAATAAACCCAATGGACAGCCTGCTTGATTGAATGTGACGAGTTTATTGCGGTTTTTTGGAACAATAATTATGGAAGGATGCCCTGCGTGTGTCACGCTTACTTGCCCATTTGGCGAAACTCGAAAAAAAACACCCGTTACAAAACGGTGTGTATCCCTTATTGCGATCAATTGATTCAGTTTACGAATTGATTTATCAGTCGCCATATTTGGCGTCAAATTGTCAAACGCGATGTGTACCATCATGGTCATGAGTGCAGCGGTGATGCCATGACCAGTCGCATCCCCGACAAATATTCCTAGCTCCTTCTCCCGATTCAGTTTGAAGTCATAAATATCTCCGGATACCATTTCCAACGGCTGATAATGTACGGCAATATCCAGATAGTCAGTATTTACTATGTTTGATAATACCGCTCGTTGAAATTCTGCCGCCATTGATAACTCATGCAGATAATGCAGTTCGGTTGAACTTGGGGCCAGAAATGTCTTTTGAATATTTGTCATATCGATACCAGATTACTATCGATATATCGAACAATTACAATTTTTCTTAAATTTCTGGTCTAGAGTACATCACTGGCAAAGTCGGCAAGTCGACTGCGCTCTCCTCGCTGTAATGTTATATGTCCACTATGTTCCCATTGTTTAAACCGATCGACGACATAGGTCAGGCCAGAGGTCGTTTCAGTCAGATAAGGAGTATCAATCTGGGAAATATTACCCAAAATGATTAACTTACTTCCAGGACCAGCACGCGTAATGAGGGTCTTCATTTGTTTAGCTGTAAGATTTTGCGCCTCATCAACAATTATATATCGGTTTAAAAATGTTCGTCCTCGCATAAAGTTTAATGAACGAATTTTTATACGTTTTGTTAACAAATCATTTGTAGCAGCTCGCTCCCATTCTCCACTTTCATCAGAATTGGTTAGCACCTCGAGATTATCCAGTAACGCGCCCATCCACGGAGCCATCTTTTCTTCCTCTGTTCCTGGTAAAAAGCCGATATCTTCACCTACCGGGATCGTGACTCGAGTAATAATGATTTCTCGATAGACTTTTTTATCCATCACTTGCGCCAATCCTGCTGCTAATGCAAGCAAGGTCTTACCGGTGCCTGCCGCACCCAGGATAGTCACCATATCGACCTCTGTATCCATTAATAGATTTAAGGCAAAGTTTTGCTCGCGATTACGTGCGTTAACTCCCCAAACAGCATGACTCTCTTTACGATAGTTATTTGCCAGGACTAATGTTGTTTTATCATCATCAGTCTTACTTACTAATGCTTCAAACCCCGTTCCTTCATCGGTATATAAACATTGATACGGATAGCACTCTTCCAGAGGCGTATTAGCAACTTCATAAAGAGTACGCATATCTTCTTGCCATGAGGTTAAGGCATCAGATTTACTTTCCCAGAAATTTTCAGGTAACTGATCAACACCTGTATGTAATAGATCCGCATCATCAAGGACTTTGTCACTGGTGTAATCTTCAGCATGTATCCCTATTACATGGGCCTTAATACGTAAATTGATATCTTTAGAAACAAGTGTGATTAATTTATCGCTGAATTTTTTCTTCAGAGATAGCGTTGTACCTAGAATCGAATTGTCAGCATTCTTGCCTGGAAGATGTTCTGGCAAACTATCAGGTAGAATTTCAGTTTGCAGAAATAAACGGCCCGCTGAAATATCTTGCCCATTCAATGGCTGTATGTCTCCTAATAATAAGCCATTTGCGATATCTTCATTCTCAGCGTCATTGATTAACTCATCTAAAAAACGACTAACCTGCCTCACATTACGTGCAACTTCCGACACACCTTTTTTTGCAGAGTCCAGCTCCTCAAGTACGACCATAGGTATAAATACATCATGTTCTTCAAAACGAAAAATGGAAACCGGGTCATGCATTAACACATTAGTATCCAGAACAAATAAGCGATGAGCATTTTCAGGTGACATAAGATTACATAATTCTCTTAAAGAAAAATAAGGCTTGGAAAGTGGATAGCAGGCATATTTATTTTTTTATCGTACTATCCTGATACAAAAATAGTATATGGCATAGGTAAAACAATAAAGGCAAATCAAAGCGCCTTAACAGCCTCCAGTACTTCATCTACATGGCCTTTTACTTTTACCTTGCGCCATTCATTACGCAATATGCCTTTTTCATCTATCAGGAATGTTGAACGTTCAATTCCCATGAACTTTTTGCCATACATATTCTTTTCTTTTATTACATCAAATAATTGGCAGAGTTTTTCGTCTTCATCTGACAACAGATCAAAAGAAAACTTTTGTGGCTTGTGGCACGCAGCACAAGCGGCAGACTCTAAGAGCGGCTGGCGCGGACCCAACGCAGGTAAG
>JBCCHP010000110.1:0-4974 GCA_039028675.1 Pseudomonadota bacterium
CTGGACAGGATAACGAGCATTTAAATTATATTGTAGTTAACGAATCCACTATTGGTAGACGCCACGCATTAATTGAATACAAAGATTATTCATTCTGGATCATTGATCAGGGTAGTATAAATGGCACGTTCGTAAATGGAGAACCGGTCAAAACCGAGATCCGTCTAAAACACGGCGACAAGATCCGTTTACATAAGTGTGATTTTGAATTTGTAATGCCCGAGATGGAAGACAGTAGTATGACACAGATATCTAATACCGTATTTGCCTCGCAGGGTGCTGATGAATCTGAAGAAGCGACCGTGATGCGTGGACAGGAGGCCGAAGTTGAATTAAGCGAGGAGGAAAAAAACGAAATAACCGACGCAGATATGGATTTTGATTTGACAGGTTCTCCTGGACCGGCAGATGATGATTTATCAGATCTTTATGAACCGGAAGATGAAGCGGAAACGCTTATTCATGGGACTGCAGAGCCACATTCAGCATCTTCTGATCCGGAATTTATTCTGGATGAGGAAGAAAGCAAAACAGATGAAGAGACGATTATCATTGACGATGATGAAGATGCGACCTTAATGCCTGGCGATGAAGATGATGATTTTGATGATAATGACTCCACCTTGCGCAAAGATGATAGTTAAGCTGCCTGATATAGTTTTTCAGTAGAGTAAGTTTTCCGATTATTCGATTGGCATATCTACACTCTTCCAACATGATAGATGCGCATAGGCGAATTTTGGAATTCATGTCTGATGGAGAGTTTCACTCCGGTCAGCAATTAGCCAAACAATTAAATGTCACCAGAGCATCAATCTGGAAGTATTTACAACAGCTTCGCGCCTATGATCTAACGATTGAGTCCAGACGCGGCAAGGGTTACCGATTATCGCAATCGATCGAATTACTCAATGCTACAACTATCACGCAAGCACTGACGAAAAATGCTAGCAATCTATGTGCTGGAATTACTGTTCATGATGCAATAGATTCCACTAACTCCTATCTATTCGAGCAATCAAAAAATACCTTAAAACCTGGCACCGTTGTCATGGCTGAATTTCAAACTAAAGGTAAGGGCAGGCGAGGACACCAATGGTTATCTCCATTTGCTAGTGGCATCAATTTTTCTTTATTTTGGCGATTGGAAGAGGCTCAAATTAATACGGGAGTTTTATCATTGATCGTGGGTGTGGCAGTCATACGATGTTTAAAACAAATAGGGATTAAGGGCGCAGGATTAAAATGGCCGAATGATATTGTTATTGATGATTGTAAGTTAGGTGGTGTACTTATTGAATTGCATGGTGAAGTCAACGGGCCAGTCAATATTGTGATTGGTGTAGGATTAAATTTTCAACTACCTGAAAGCGGATTGGAACTGGATGAATATACTGTTACAGATATATTTTCTCATCAGAGTAAAGTAATAAAGCGTAATGATATTGCTTCCAAATTAATTTCATCAATATTCGATGTATTACATGAAATGAAATTACAGAAACACATAACCTTAATGAATGAATGGCGAAAGTATGATGCATATAAAGGACGTACAGCATCATTGCTAATGGAAGATAGAACAATAACTGGAAAGTTGAATGGCGTAAATGATGATGGTTATCTGTTAATGAATATTCAAGGAAAAGAAAAATCATTCGCCAGTGGCGAGTTAAGCGTAAGACTTAAGTAATGAAACTACTTCTGGATATTGGAAATAGTGCTATCTCTTGGCTATTAAGAGATGACCGGGAAATTATTCAAAAAAATCGTTTTTTTTATGAAATTGAAAACATAGAACAAATATTTCAAGAACATTTTTCTTCTCTTACTGAAATTAATACAGTGTTAATATCTAGTGTTTTAGCATCAGAACAGAACAAAAGAATTTCAGACTGGTGTAAGGCGAAGTGGGATCCTACTGTTTGGCAAGCAGAGACCTCAAGTGAGTTTGCCGGTTTAATTAATAGTTATACCGAACCGCAAAAATTGGGAGTAGATAGATGGTTAAGCATGATCGCGGCTAGGGCAGAGTTTGATCATCATTTACTCATTGTTGATTGTGGTACTGCTGTAACGATAGACAAAATCTCGTCAGATGGAATGCACGATGGCGGTTTTATTTTACCTGGCTTATTGATGCTGCAAGAGGCAGTAATTTCAAAATCTAATCGCATAAATGCAGAATCAATTACCAATGGCGACATCCTGCTCGCAAACAATACACAAGATGCAATTTCTAATGGCGCTAAATTATCAATTATTGCATCAATAGAATATGTTATTTCTGAATTTAAAAAAAATGACAAACTCACTGTTATCATTACAGGCGGTGATGCATTACCAATAATGAATAATCTATCTGCCAATATCGTACATCGACCGATGCTAGTATTGGATGGATTATTCATTGTTTATGAGGCTTCAAAATGAAGTGGTTTTTTCTGCTATTACTATTGCTAAATTTGGCTTACCTTGGCTGGGAAGTAGAT
This sequence comes from Pseudomonadota bacterium, assembly GCA_039028675.1. Lineage (GTDB taxonomy): Bacteria > Pseudomonadota > Gammaproteobacteria > Eutrophobiales > Eutrophobiaceae > JANQNX01. Next base: position 2,493 of record JBCCHP010000110.1, read on the forward strand.
AGGGAGAGTAAGCAGTTTCGCATTAACCAATCCAGCGCTTTCAACATCCCTGCTACTGCAAAACAATTACAACTGATTTCCGAGCTTGAACAAAAACCTGACAACAGGAAACTCAGCAATACCAGTCAAACTGAAGTTGAGTCAACGGCAAAATTTGTTGATATTCCACTAGAATTTAATCCAAATAGACAAAGTATGATGAAACTATTGCTGGATCAGGACGATATGATGCAACTTGATGATGATTTACCTGTAAATACACCTGGCGATACTTCAAAGACTTTAAATACTGTGCCTGAATATGTTTGTTATAGCTATGGTCCGATTCCGAATGAACAGGAATCTGATTTAATGACGAATTGGTTTTCGCTGCGAGATATAAGCTATTTAAAACGTCAGACACCTGAATCTGGTAAGCAAAAATTCTGGATCTATCTGAAACCCTATGATTCCACGGCCAAGGCTCAAGCCACACTTGCTGATCTGCGTCAACAAGGTATTAATGATCTTCATGTCATACGTAATGGAGACTTGTTAAATGCAGTTTCATTAGGCCTGTTTTCCAGTCAGGCCGCAGTGAATCGAAGACTAAGTGAGATACAAGCAACTGGATATCAGCCTCTGGTGGTACCGTATTCTGCGGGTAAGCAAATCTATTGGATTGATGTAAAAATTGATCGACTTTCTGAATACACTGATGAGTTGTTTTCTGACATACCGGCTCGTTTTAAGGCGGTGCCGATTAAATGCGATGAAATTGCTATAGCAGAGGGAAATCCCTAAAATGCTTGCGGTTTATCTGTTTCAAATGAATATGTGGTTTCGTGGCCCCGATAGTTAAATGGTATAACCGTTGATTTGTAATCATCAATTGGGGGTTCGATTCCCTCTCGGGGCTCCATCCAGTTTGAACGTGTTATTATATGTAACAAATTTAGTGGATATCTAAATGCTAGGTAACAAGAAACTCGTTTTATATTTAATTTTGAGCCTGATAATTCCGTTTGCGATACATGCAGAGGAATACGGTGATATTCAAAAGCTGATAAAGAATCAGGATTTCGTCAAGGCGCTTGAATTAACCGAAGCTCAACTCGCCAGAAGTGAATCGGATATTAAACTTCATTTTCTACAAGGTTTGATATTGACCAGACTGGGTCGTATGCCGGAAGCCGAACAGGTTTTTATTGAACTGACAAAAAAGAACCCACAATTACCTGAGCCCTATAATAATCTTGCAGTCGTTTATGCCGCGCAAGGTAAGTACAGCGAAGCTGAACAAGCATTAAAAGATGCAATTAACACCCACCCAAGTTATGCCACCGCGCACGAAAATCTTGGTGATATATACGCAAAAATGGCTAGTCGAGCTTATAATCAGGCGCTTGAACTTGATACTGCTAATCAATCCGCAAGAGCGAAACTGTCTTTGGTGAATGAATTGATCTCTGAACCGACAACAACAGTAAATGCTGACAAACCTCCGACTGAGGTGGTCGCAAGACAAGCGCCAATAGAACCACCTGAATCAAAGCAAAAGAAACCGGTGGTTATCGAACCTGAGCCAGCGAAAGTCGCAAGTAATAATACTGTTCCTCAGCAACAACAAGTGACTGAAAAGAAGGAATCAGTCAAGGTAATGGATGATATCAATGAAGAAAGAATTAATAATAGAGATAGCGTTGAACTAGCAGTAAAGGCTTGGGCAAAAGCCTGGTCGTCGCAGAATGTTGAGGCCTATCTCGCCAGTTACTCTGATGATTTTGATCCTGGAGATAACAAGAGTCTTTCCAGGTGGCAATCTGACAGAAAAGTGCGCTTGCGCAAACCTTCTTATATAAAAGTGTCATTGAATAATATTAAAGTGAATATGCATGGAAATAGTTATGCTGTCGTTCGCTTTCAACAACGATATGAATCCAACACTTATGCTGATAGCGTTGGTAAAGAACTGATTTTACGTAAATATGATAGTGTATGGTTGATTACACAGGAAAAAACACTATAGCTTATATATGATCCGGCGTGTCATGAAACTGATACATACTTACATTGGGTTATTACTGCTGGCGTGCAGTACTAATTCGTATGCAGGAGATTTACTCTCAAAAGCAACCATGGACGATGGCTTGTCTGTTTTCTCTGAAAAATTACTTGTTAATGCTATTGATAATATTAATAGCAATAATATTTCAGCTGCCATTTCTGATTTGCGACAGCTGACTCAGTTAAATCCTGATTTTAAGGCAGCACAACTTGTATATGCAGATATGTTACTTGCCAAGGCTCAAGGTATTACCGATTTTGGTAATGTCAATCATGTTGCTTATGAAAAAATTAATGCCTTAAGAGAAGAAGTGTTAGCGCGATGGCATTATCAAGATATTTCAATCAATAAGGCCGATATTCCTGCTTCTGATTCAATTGAATTAATGATGCAGGGTACATGCCAATCGGATAGATGATAAACCCATACTCACCA
>JBCCHP010000111.1:0-4870 GCA_039028675.1 Pseudomonadota bacterium
AATCGCAAATCAAGCGTCAAAAACCGTGGGTCCAGCTGCAGGACATCACCGCCACTTACCTGGTCAGATCGCAAAAGCGCTTCCAGTAAATCAGCATCAATCACCTTGTCCGCTGCAATGACAGCCCGTTCAAGCAAATTGCGCAATCCGCGCAAATTGGGGTATCTCACTGGCGGTGCTGCTGAGGCAACATAGATATGGTTTGCTCCAGCTTCTTTCGCCATCTGAACAATCTCTTTTGATGTCGTGCCTCGTACGATTGAATCGTCCACCAACAACACATTCTTGTCCTTAAATTCCAGGTCTATCGCATTTAATTTTTGTCTCACCGATTTTTTTCGAATGCTTTGTCCCGGCATGATAAAGGTTCTGGGAATGTATCGATTTTTTACGAAACCTTCGCGATATTTAACGCCTAGTTCATTTGCCAGCGGTAAAGCCGCCGTACGACTGGAATCAGGAATTGGAATTACTACATCAATGTCATGATTAGGTTTCAATTCCAATATTTTTTTTGCCAGTTTCTCGCCCATTCGCAAGCGAGCTTTGTAGACCGATATCTCATCAATGATTGAATCTGGCCTGGCTAAATAGACATATTCAAATATACATGGATGATGAGCCATGTTATCAGCACATTGTTGTGTATATAGTTGCCCATCAAGCGTAATAAATACCGCTTCTCCAGGCTCAATATCTCTTAATCGTTCAAAATCCAGCGCGTCTATCGCGACACTTTCGGAGGCAATAATGAATTCAGCCCCGATATCTGTTTTTCTTTCACCGAATATAATCGGCCTAATGCCATTGGGATCTCGAAATCCAATAATGCCTACGCCAGTAATCATGGCCACCGCGGCATAACTTCCTTTACATCGCTTATGTAATCGTCTCACTGCTTGAAAAATATCAGAGGGTTGTAATTCGTGGCGCAATTTGCCTATTTGACTTAATTCATGCGCAAGGATATTCAGCAATACTTCAGAATCAGAATTGGTATTAAGATGCCTGAGATCATCTCGCATTAAATCCTCTTTTAGAGCTTCCGCGTTGGTCAGGTTTCCATTGTGCGCTAGCGTGATTCCATAAGGAGTATTGACATAAAACGGTTGTGCCTCAGCAGATGATGCACATCCTGCAGTCGGATAACGCACATGACCAATGCCCATATTACCTTTCAGGTTTAACATGTGCCGAGTATGAAAAACATCTCTAACGAGCCCATTTTCCTTACGCAGGTATAGTTTACTGTCATCACAAGTTACCATCCCGGCAGCATCCTGACCTCGATGCTGGAGCACAGTTAAACCATCGAATATAGCCTGATTAACAGGATTTTTTGCGACTAGACCGATAATTGCACACATAACTACTGAATTCCCGTTACGCTATTTGCAGATATTTCATAGGAATGACTTTCCACGATACCCTCGGGTAAAAATCTACTACACCATATACTAATTCGCTCAAAAGGGTCTACCAATTTTGATTGTTGCCACCAATCTTCTTGTGGCATTAGTGTAAATCCACCGAGAAAAATTATCACTGCGACAATGCAACTACCTAAGGTCATACCGAACAATAGGCCTAATAATCTATCAGCTGCAGTTAATCCGGCCCGACCCAGCAACTTGACGATAAAATAGCTCAATAGACTGAGTATCATTAATGAAATTATGAAACTCAGCACAAATGCGGCAATCATTCGAAGGATATCTGATTCAATTATCGATACTAAAAGTGGTTCGCTGTACGGGAGTAATTTCATTGAGACGCCAAATGCGACACCCCAGGAAAGCAAAGAGAATAGAATATTGAGAAACCCGTAGAACACTCCAACGATGGCGGGTAAACCAATTAATGACAGAATTATAATATCAAATGCATTCATCAATCATTATGGATAACTTAACACGATCCCATCTAGTTTCATTTTTGTCTTGATACTCGCTAACATCTTTTCTGCATCTGCTTTTAATAGTTCCGGCCCAACCCTGACTCGATAAACCACCTTACCATTATTTTTTATCGGTTCTACAAATGCGGCAAATCCTGTTTTGCGTAAATCCTTGTTCAATTTTTCCGCATTTTCCTGACTGGAAAAACTGCCTAATTGTACAATCCATGCAGATAAGCCAACCGTTTTATCGGATGTAACAACTTGGGTTTGCGCATCAATCGTTTCAGTTAATTGTTTATCATCCAAGTTTATTTTTTCCGGCGCAGAGATAGTATCGGGCATTGCTAATTTCATTGAATCAGTCTGGTCAGCATTTAATTCTGATTCAAGCATTGATGATTCCTGATCTGCTATTGCATCTGTCGATTGATTATCGGTATTTTCAATATCCTGTGTTTTATCTAACAGAGGGACTAACTTTGATTGAGAGTGATCATCTGGTCTCGGAGGAATATTGGTTTCCTTTATGACTGCAGTATCGACCGGGCCTGTCAATATCATCGGAATAAAAATAACAGCAATAATAACCAATACTGCAGCACCGACAATGCGTTCGTTTAAGCGCGGTTGCATATCACTTTGTTTAAAATTAAGTCAAACATTTTAATGCCGCACCAACAGTTAAGAATGAACCTGTGATTACAATACGATCGCCACTTTCGGTTTTTTCGTTAAGCATTGTTAAACAAGTTTTTACATCGGGATAAGTGTTAACATTGTTGTAAATCTTAAGTCGTTTTAATGATTCAACCAACTCTTCAGCCTGACATCCGCGATCTTCACTAAGACTGACTATATTCCAGCTATCGGCAACCTCATTTAATTCCGTTAATACGGGCGCATGATCCTTATCTTTCAACATCCCTACCAACAAATGTGTTTTGCCGATACAGGGAATTGAACGTAAATTTGTAATAAGTGATTTAACAGCTTGTTGATTATGTGCGACATCAAGAATGACTTGCACTCTTCCTGGTAACATTTGCATGCGGCCGTCCAAACGAAAATTACCAAGACCAGCGCAAATATTTTCACGTTGCACCGGATATTCCTGTTTAATTGCATCAAGTAACATCAGTACGCCGGCAGCATTTTGTAATTGGAAATCAGAATATTGCATGGGCCTGGGTAAATTAGAATATGATGTGTTCTCGCATTGCCAATCCCAGGTATCACCATGTGTGACATAACTGAAATCATCACCTGCTAATTGTAATGGTGTACCCAGCGCCATTGCACAGTCGATAATACTCTGAGGTGGATTAGGATCGGAACAGACTGCAGGTGATTTATTCCTTAAAATGCCTGCTTTTTCTCTGCCAATGCTTTCACGATTGTCCCCCAACCATTGTTGGTGATCCAAATCTATACTACTGATTAATGCTGCATCAGCATCGAGAATATTGACCGCATCAAGCCTGCCACCCAAACCTACTTCTAGCAATGCAACCTCTACCTGATGTTGACGAAATAAATCCAACGCTGCCAAAGTACCAAATTCAAAATAGGTCAGGGATATATCGCCTCTGGCGCGATCAATACGATCAAACGATTCGCATAGTTCTTCATCGCTTGCATTAATTCCTTCGACACTGATTCTTTCATTATATTTCAGTAAATGCGGTGATAAATAGCGGCCGACTCTGTAGCCCGCATCTCGTAATATCAAATCCAACATAGTAACACTTGAACCTTTACCATTAGTACCAGCTACGCTAATGACCGTATAGGTAGGCTTAAGCATTCCCATATTGTTTGCCACCCGCCGGCAACGCTCAAGACCAAGCTCTATCGCCGTAAAATGCAAACTCTCTTGCCAATCAAGCCATTTATCGAGTGTATTAAATCGAAGTCCTGATTTTTTTTGCTGACCACGCATTGTTTCAGACTTGTCAGGCATGAATATTGAGGCCTAGGCGGTAGACTCAGGAATATGTTGAGTCAATATTGAAAAGAGATTGTAAATTCTGGTTCTTAATTCCCGTCGATCAACAATCATGTCGACTTGCCCGTGCTCTAATAAAAATTCGCTCTTTTGAAAACCCTCAGGCAATGTCTCTCGAACGGTTTGCTCAATCACTCTTGGTCCAGCAAAGCCAATTAGTGCATCTGGTTCTGCAATATTGATATCACCTAACATTGCCAGACTGGCTGATACTCCGCCCATCGTAGGATCAGTCAAGACTGATACATAGGGGATTTTATTTTTTTTAAGAGTTGCAATTGCTGCAGATGTTTTTGCCATTTGCATCAGGGAAAATAACGCTTCCTGCATGCGTGCTCCACCACTGGTAGAAAAGCATACAAATGGCGCTCGATTGTCTACAGCTACTTCAATTGCACGAACAAACTTTTCGCCTACCACAGACCCCATTGAACCGCCCATAAAATCAAAATCGAACGCAGCGGCGACAACTGACATGCCTTGCAATCTTCCAGACATGATTATCAGTGCGTCATTTTCACCGGTATCACGCGTAGCCTGATTCAGCCGATCCTTATAACGTTTATTATCGCGGAATTTTAAAATATCAACAGGCTTCAATGTATCTGCTATTTCCTCTGCAGAATTTTCATCAAAAAAAGCCATTAATCTAGCTCTTGCGCCGATACGCATGTGATAATCACATTTAGGACACACTTCCTGATTACGTTCCAACTCAGCCCGATACAGTACGGCATTACAACCATCACATTTCGTCCACAGCCCTTCCGGTACCGTTCGACGACCGTTACTATTTGTCTTAATTCTTGATGGTATTATCTTTTTAAACCAGCTCATATATCAGTTTTTATCCATAGCAATTCTTAGCTCGCTGATAAAATTATTTACAGAATGTAATAAATCCTGCTTATCACCGTTGTATTCCGCAATCTTTTCTACCAATGCACTTCCTACCACTACTGCAT
>JBCCHP010000112.1:0-4868 GCA_039028675.1 Pseudomonadota bacterium
AAAAAAAGTTTGTTAATTTTTTTATTACTGTGTTCACAAATAATCATGGCGGCTGAGGTTAACGTATATTCAGCCAGAAAAGAACAATTAATCAAACCGTTGCTGGATCGATTTACTGAAGAAACCGGCATAAAAGTAAATTTGGTAACGGCGAAAGCAGATACATTGATAAAGCGTTTAGAGATAGAAGGTAGAAACTCGCCTGCTGATGTCCTGATCACAGTTGATGTTGCCAGACTTTTGCGGACCAAAAATGAAGGCCTGTTTCAAACGCTGGAATCAGAGTTACTATCAGATACGATTCCTGCGCAGTATAGGGATCCGGAAAATACATGGTTTGGTTTGTCATTACGTTCCAGAGTAATTGTTTATTCACCAGACAGGGTAGACGTTAATAACCTTTCGAGTTATGAAAATTTGGTCGAAGCAAATTGGCAAGGCAGAATCTGTATTCGATCATCCAGCAATGTTTATAATCAATCGCTCGTTGCATCATTGGTAGCTAACAATGGAGAAGCTGCAACAGCAGAATGGGCGAAGGGTATGGTGAAAAATTTTGCTCGAGAACCAAAAGGCGGGGACAGAGATCAAATTAAGGCAGTTGTAGCTGGTGTATGCGACATCGCCGTCGTTAATACATATTACCTCGGGGCGATGCTGGAATCTGATCAGGAAGACCAGTCAAATATCGCTAAACAGGTCAAATTGTTTTGGCCCAACCAATCAGATCGAGGGACGCACATGAACGTTAGCGGCGCGGGCGTATTGTCAGCCGCACCTAATAAAGAATCTGCAATTAAGCTGGTCGAGTTTTTGGTTAGCGATGAATCGCAAGCATGGTATGCTAAAATCAATCATGAGTATCCAGTTAAATCAGGCATTACTATTAGCGATACATTAACAAGTTGGGGTGAATTTAAAGCCGATCCTCTTAGCCTGGATGAGTTGGGTAAAAATAATAAACCGGCCGTCTTGCTAATGGATAGAGCCGGATGGAAATAATTTAATAGTCATTTGCATTATCAAGCAACTCAAGACAATCAATTTGAAACTATTCAAGCAGATAGTAAATTTTTCAGCTTCACCAGGCATTTATTACTTACCGCATTAACAGCTCTATTTTGTGTACCGCTACTGGTTGTACTTGGGTCGCTTTTCTTTCCCGCATCTGAAATCTGGTCACATCTTTATCAAACAGTCCTAGGTGATTACCTGTTTAACTCACTTATCTTAATGGTAGGTGTCGGCATGCTTAGTTTATTGCTAGGTGTAGTACCAGCATGGTTGGTAACAATGTATCGATTCCCTGGTAGTCGCTATATGGAGTGGGCATTGTTATTACCTATGGCAATGCCTGCATATATTATTGCCTATACTTATACCGGTTTACTCGATGCTGCAGGTCCTGTTCAAACCGGATTTAGAGATTGGTTTGGCTTACAGTACGGTGAATATTGGTTTCCGGAAATACGATCGATTGGTGGTGCGGTATGTATGTTGTCACTTGTCCTCTATCCCTATATTTATTTATTATCGCGCGCGGCATTTATCGAACAATCGATATGCGTACTCGAAGTGTCTCGCACACTGGGTTGCTCGGCAAAATCTGCTTTTTTAAGAGTTGCATTACCATTAGCCAGACCCGGAATTATTGTCGGTTTGGCCTTGGTCTTAATGGAAACACTTGCCGATTACGGTACAGTTCAATATTTTGGCGTACCGACTTTTACTACAGGCATATTTAAAACCTGGTTTGGCCTTGGAGAAAGCATGGCTGCGGCACAACTATCTGCCTTACTTCTGTTATTTATGGCAGTATTTTTATACTTGGAAAAACGTTCCAGACGTCAGGCGCGCTATCATCATACCAGTTCAAGATATAGTCAGTTGTTGCAAAAACCATTGACAGGGTTGTCTGCATTTATTGCTATGAAAGTATGTGTCATCCCTATTTTTCTGGGTTTTTTGATTCCCTTTGCTGTTTTATTAACCTGGACGCTAGGTACTTATGAAAGTGTAATCGATACTGCTTTTTATCAATTATTGTTTAATAGTTTTATCTTGGCGTTAATCACATCCTTTTTAGCTGTAGCCATAGCAATTTTTATGACATACAGCCTGCGTAATAATGCCAGTTTCATGCAGCGCTTAATGGTGCGGTTTGTGAGTATGGGTTACGCTATTCCGGGTACTGTTATTGCTGTTGGCGTACTAATGCCATTTGTATGGTTTGATAATACATTGGATAGCATACTGACTAGTATGTTTGGAATTAGTACGGGTTTACTATTGAGCGGCACAATATTTATTCTCGTATTTGCCTATCTCATAAGGTTTCTTGCTATTTCAATCAATACAACTGATGCGGCATTTGGAAAGATTAAACCTGTCATGGATGAGGTGGCAAAAACTGCAGGCTTGTCAGCCTTCTCAATGGTTAAGAGAATCCATATACCCATGATGAAAGGTAGTTTGTTAACCGCGATGTTGTTGGTTTTTGTCGATGTGATGAAAGAGTTACCAGCGACATTAATATTAAGACCGTTCAACTTTAATACGCTGGCGGTCAGGACCTATGAATTAGCTAATGAAGAGTTACTGGCGCATGCGGCTGTGCCTGCACTTGCAATCGTGTTAACGGGTATTGTTCCAGTAATAATAATCAGTCAATCGATATCGCACTCCAGAGCTAGCCATGATGAATAAGGTTGAAGTGAATAAGTTATCAGCAGCTTATGATGAAGTGTCTATTTTAGATGGCGTCTCCTTTACACTACCTGAATCAACAATCGCATGTATCTTGGGTCCCAGTGGATGTGGTAAAACAACTCTATTGCGTTGTATTGCGGGATTTGAGCAGCCGCAATCAGGCGAAGTGTTAATTAATGGCATACTTGCCAGTAGTAACAGTGACATGCTTCCGGTTGAACAACGTCAGATAGGTATGGTTTTTCAGGATTATGCACTGTTTCCGCATTTATCTGTAGCGGAAAATATTATTTTTGGGCTGACAGAAAGAAATTCTGATGACCAAAATTATCGCATGAACGAACTGGTTAATTTGTTCTCCCTGCAAGAGCATGTAGATAAAAAACCCCATCAATTGTCCGGTGGACAACAACAACGAGTCGCCGTAGCGCGTGCATTAGCACCGCGACCCAGAGTGTTATTACTTGATGAACCTTTTGCCAGTCTTGATGTGGAGTTACGCGAACAATTGGCTATGGAACTGCGCCGAATTCTTAAGCAGGACGACATTACTACCATTATGGTCAGTCATAATCAGCTTGAAGCATTTGCTATGGCTGATGTGATTGGTGTCATGGAAGGTGGAACATTGTTGCAGTGGGATACAGCATTTAATCTATATCATCAACCTGCCAATGTATCCGTTGCGGATTTAATTGGCGAAGGCGTTTTCATCAAGGGCAAGATCACTGATGATAATAAAGTCTGTACTGAAATTGGTGATATTGAAGGTAATATTCCTCATGAGTTTGTTCCCAATCAATCAGTGAACGTACTGATTAGACCAGATGATATATTACACGACGATAACAGTCATATGCAGGCAAAGGTCATTGATAAAGCATTTCGCGGTGCAAATTTTCTCTATACGTTAGAAAGTGAAGGCGGTGCTAGAATATTATGTCTGGTGCCTAGCCATCATGATCATGAACTCAACCAGCCCATTGGAATACGAATGGAAATTGACCATCTTGTCATATTTCCTGTTACAGCAAACTAGTCAATTTTGAATCGGGGTGGAAGCCTGCTGGTCAGTAGCCTACACTATGCCCTGAATAATGATTCAGTATTTAAGCGAAAGTTTGAGAACAATTACATGCATAACATCCCTGGTGAATTACAATATACGAATCAACATATCTGGATAGAGCCTGTTGGAGATGGAAAATATCGAGCAGGTATTACTGATTTTGCGCAAGATGAACTCGGCGATGTTGTGTTTGTTGAACTGCCTGAAATCGATAAAGAATATGCACAAGAGGATGAATGTGCAGTGGTTGAATCTGTTAAATCAACCTCTGACATCTATTGCCCACTGACCGGAAAAATTGTTGAACATAATCCTGCGCTGGATGACTCTCCAGAATTAATTAATAGTGACCCCTATGGCGAAGGTTGGTTATTTATATTTCAGGCAATCGATGAAACTGAACTGGAAAATTTAATTGATGCTGATGCATATACTCAGCTAACAGAACAGGAATAATAAGTCGATGGCGAAAATTACTTTGCAGGGTAAAGATATACATACCAATGGTGATTTACCCGAGATAGGCGGTAATGCACCGGAATTCAATCTAGTTGATGGTAATCTGAATAATATTTCACTTGCCAGCTATACTGGTAAGAAGAAATTATTAAATATCGTCCCCAGTCTTGATACGCCAGTTTGTGCAACATCAACGAAAAAATTTAATGATATTGCAAAAGAAAAAACTGAAGCAGTGTTTCTAATGATTTCAGCAGACTTACCATTTGCAATGTCACGTTTCTGCCAGGTGGAAGGTTGTGATAATGTCATCTCTCTCTCGATGATGCGTTCCCGCAATTTTGCCAAGGACTATGGGGTATTAATTGAGGATGGTCCATTGGCAGGGATAACGGCAAGAGCAGTCGTGGTTGTTGATGAAAACGATAAAGTGATACATGCAGAATTAGTAAATGAGATCGCACAAGAACCTGATTACGAAGCGGCAATTGCAAAACTATAAAAGTAATAAACATTAATAATAATAAGGGATAATAAAACAACATGGCGTCTCCTTATGGGCACACTGGTGTCACTCGAATAATTAAAGCAGTGGGATATTCCTGGCATGGATTATGTGCGGCCTTTAAAC
>JBCCHP010000113.1:0-4795 GCA_039028675.1 Pseudomonadota bacterium
AATGATACCGCTTAGGGGTAATATCAGGAGGGCAATCAATAATGCCAATAAACTACGAATTGAAAAATTTAACTGCATAAAATGGCTATATCATTATTACTCTTTTACATTTTTATGACTAAGTGATGACAACGCTGTCTATTAAAAAGACATCCAATAATTGAGTATAGTCAAATCAGCTAGATTCACTGCAAGTAATAGCAAAAGTGATAATTGGCTAACGTTTCCAGAAAACGAAGAGCGAATAGCAGTAGCAGACTTAACGGATTTTTTTTATTAAAACTATGGAGTTACGCTGATAATCATATATATCCCTTTTCTTTATTGGTAAAGACTCAAAATCGACTTCAGCAAATCCTTTTTCTATAAACCAGTGTGAAGTTTGAGTCGTCAACGCAATAATTTTTTCAGCTCCTTTTTCAATCGCGAGTAATTCCAGATATTGATAAAGTTGTTCGCCCATCATTTGATTCTGATAATCGGGGTGAACTGCCATACAGGCTATCTCCATCATATTATCGTCAGGGAAATTGTGTAGTGCTGCGCAGGCGATGACCGTTCCATCTCGAACCAATACCTTGTAATCCTTTATATCATTCTCAATTTTTTCTCTGCTTCTTTTTATTAAGATGCCTTGTTCCTCAAGCGGAAGAATTAACTCATAGATACCACCTACATCACTCACACTGGCTTGGCGAACCTTGTCGAATGGCATGCTACTTAACAGCGTACCAAATCCATCCCGGGTAAACAGTTCCTGTAACAGTCCGCCATCCATATCATTGCTGACATAATGGATTCGCCCAACACCAGCTTCGCAGGCCATAATGCCCTGCGCCAGCGCTGTTGCGGGTGTCTCATCAATATTATTGATAGTGCTACCCAACATATCTTTCGCCTCTGCACAGGTTAATTGACGAATAATATTATTGTCACTTTCTTTAAATTCTTTGTTATTACTTAGCAATATTAATTTGTCGGCATTGATCCCAATAGCTACTTTCGCTGCTACTTCAATTGAACTTAGATTAAATATTTCGCCGGTTGATGAATAACCTAAAGGCGTAATGAGGACTATTTCATTTGAATCCAGTCTTTTGTTAATCGTATCATTTTCAACATTTCTGACTCTGCCAGTTAGTTTAAAATCGACTCCATTAACGACTCCATAGGGCCTGCCCGTCACATAATTACCAGAAGCAATCTTAATATCCATTTTCGGCATTGCCGAGTTGGGTAAGCCCATTGAAAGTAAGGCTTCAATTTGTATCTTGACCTCACCAACTGCCTGTTTAACGCTGCTAATTGATGCTTCATCAGTTACACGTAACGATTCGCAATATTGTGGCGTAATATTTCTTTCTTTCAGTAAGCTATCAATTTGAGTTCTTACGCCAAACACTAATACCAATTTGATACCTAAACTATAAAGTAAAGCCAAATCATGAATTAAATGTTGAAAATTATCTGATGCAATAATTTCTCCACCCATCTGGATGACAAACCGCTTGTCATGATGCGAGTGAATATAAGGAGCAGCATCTCTGAACAACTCTACAAATGTTTGTTTATCCTTCATCAAGATTTACCGCAAAAATTCTCGAGTGCTTTTGAAACAAAATTTATCATCGGTTCAATTCGATCGATCTGTAAATATTCATTCGGTTGATGAGCAACATCAATATCGCCTGGTCCGAGAATGACTGTCTCCATGCCCATATCGTTAAAAAACGGACCTTCAGTTGTAAATGCAACTGTGCTGGCTTGAATACTTAAATTATCAACACAAAAACTCACGATTTCACTATCAATTGGCGTATGCATCGGCGGAACGCCATTAAATACGGAGCCAAATGTGACTTTCAATCCACTGCCTGCCAATGTATCAATGATGAGTTGATGTAATTCCTTTTTTAATTGATCTAACAGCATGCCTGGTAGTGGCCTGAGATCAATGGCCAGTTCGCAAGTCGCACAAATTCTATTTGGACTATCTCCGCCCTGTATGCGTCCAAGATTTATTGTAGGGAATGGAATCTTGAATGCTTTGTTTTGATTTTCAGACTGTAATTTTTCTCGCCAATTGCGAATATTATTAATTACATCTGTCATACCTTCTAATGCACTATTTCCCAAAGAAGGGTCACTGGAATGCCCGGATTGTCCTTCAATATTGATAGTCTCTATGATAATTCCTTTATGCATATATCGAGGCACCATTCCAGTCGGTTCACCTATAATACAGTGTCTACCCAGTGTTTTATTTGTTTCGTAAATCTGGCGTGCACCTGACATCGTACTTTCTTCGTCTGCCGTCGCGACAACGGTCAAGGGCTGTTCAAATTTTAAATCAGGCATTCTTTCCAGGGCTTCAAATATAATTGGAAAAAAACTTTTCATATCGGCAGTACCGAGCCCGTAATAATTATTATTCTTATTTGTCAGTATAAATGGATCAGTATCCCAGCCATTTTCATCATAAGGCACCGTATCGGTATGCCCAGACAATACCAAACCAGTTGCTTGTTCTTGCAATTCGCCTCTCCTGGCTATCAAGTTTACTTTTTCCGGATTATCTGACACTGACATAATGTGGCAATCAAACCCCAGCATATCCAGATAATTCGCCAATGAATCAACGACGAGACGATTACTTTGATCATGCGCTGGATCAATACTACTCACTGATGGAATACTGATCAGCTCAGCGAAACAGTCCTCAAACTCAGGGGTTTTTCTCATGATAAATACGCGTAGTGGCTTTATGTGTTTGTTAACTCCATGTATTCTATCGCACCTTTTAAAAGCAAAGCGAATAGTTAGCATTACTGGCATATCATGGTGAATAAAATCAATAAATACAGCTCCCGTATCACTAAAGAAAAGTCACAGGGCGCATCGCAAGCTATGTTATATGGCACTGGCCTGACCGAAGAAGATATGGATAAGGCTCAGGTAGGGATCTCCAGCGTCTGGTACGAGGGAAATACTTGTAATATGCATTTGAACGATCTGGCAGCCAAGGTCCGAGAAGGCGTAGTTAATGCTGGGCTAGTCGGCATGCGCTTTAACACCATCGGCGTTAGCGATGGTATCTCCAATGGCACTGATGGCATGAGTTATTCATTACAGTCGAGAGACTTGATTGCTGACTCAATTGAAACGGTCATGTCGGCGCAGTGGTATGACGCCAATATCTCTATACCAGGTTGCGATAAAAATATGCCGGGTTGTGTCATTGCCATGGGACGTTTGAACCGACCCTCGCTGATGGTTTATGGCGGTACGATCAAACCCGGCCATCGCGACGGAAAAAAGCTGGATATTATTTCTGCTTTTCAAGCCTACGGTGAGTTTATTGCTGGCAGTATCAGCGAAGAAGAACGCATGGAACTGGTAAAACAGTCCTGCCCTGGTCCCGGCGCATGTGGCGGCATGTACACAGCTAATACCATGGCTTCTGCAATTGAAGCTTTGGGTATGTCACTCCCCTATTCTTCCTGTACTCCTGCAGTGGATCCCGACAAAGTCGTCGAGTGTTTAAATACCGGTGAGGCGATTAAGAATCTACTGGAAAAAGACATTAAGCCGCGTGACATTATGACACGTGAAGCATTTGAGAATGCAATGGTGATTATTATTGCCTTGGGCGGGTCAACCAATGCTGTCTTACATTTAATTGCGATGGCACGCGCCGTCGATATAGATTTAAGCATTGATGATTTTCAAACGGTCAGTGATCGCATTCCTTTTATTGCCGACCTAAAACCCAGTGGTCAGTATGTGATGGAAGACTTGCATAACATCGGTGGTATACCTGCGGTCATGAAATATTTGATGGAGCAAGGATTAATCAACGGCGACTGCCTGACCGTCACAGGCAAAACGATAAAAGAAAATTTATCTAATGTCCCTGGACTAAAAGAGGGTCAGGAAATCATTACACCATTGGATAAACCAATAAAAGATTCAGGACATATACGCATTTTAAAAGGCAATTTCGCACCCGAAGGTTCAGTTGCCAAGATTACCGGTAAGGAAGGTCTAACCTTCTCTGGTCCGGCCCGCGTGTTTGATTCCGAAGAGGATATGATCAAAGCGTTGGAAGACAACCAAATTGAAAAAGGTTGTGTGATAATCATTCGGTATGAAGGACCAAAAGGCGGACCCGGTATGCCGGAGATGTTAAAGCCTACCTCTGCCGTAATGGGCGCTGGTCTGGGTAAGGATGTTGCCATGATTACTGATGGGCGTTTCTCAGGCGGTTCGCATGGTTTTATTATCGGACATGTTGCACCGGAAGCTCAGGAAGGTGGACCAATCGCATTGGTAAAAGATGGCGATATCATCAAGATTGATGCAAATAAAAATACGATTGATGTTGATATTTCTGATGAAGAAATGGCACAACGAAAAAGTGAGTGGACGATGCCCGCTTACAAGTCAACACGTGGCACGCTATATAAATACATTAAAAATGTGAAGTCTGCATCAGAGGGTTGTGTTACAGACGAATAACCATATTCAATATTTTAATTGTAATCGTTGTTCTTTTACTATTTGGTGGTAGAAAGATTCCTGAGCTTATGAGAGGGCTTGGAAGTGGAATAAAGGAATTTAAAAAAGCCACTAAAGAAGAAGACGATGATTCAAAGAAGCCAGGTATTCCTGTGGAACTAAAGGACATCGAGCAAGCTTTCAAACTTATTGAACCCAAAGGAAATGGATAGAGAATCTCCCAAACTGAATTGAAAAGAAGGCTCCTTGTTATCAACCCTAGTTTCCCCGAGAAAGA
>JBCCHP010000114.1:0-4757 GCA_039028675.1 Pseudomonadota bacterium
ATTCTTTTTTAGCCTGATAGTGATTGCGAATATTTATCGGCGAATTGCAAGTGCTGATAAATTAATTGTCATTTTCTTGTCTATTGCCCCCGTTGTTTGGTTAATTACGATTTGCTTATATTCGATTTCAACGAATCAAAGCCTGCTGAATCCTTACTATGCGGGTTGGACAGTCTTTGTCGTTTATTCGGCCTGGTATTTATCAATTGCGTTTCGGATATTCAGGCGTTTTTTTTATACATCTTCGGCAAAAGCATTTGGACTGGTGCTGATTTATACGGCCTTTAATTTTCCATTTCTATTCATCTTGCCCAGTATGCCATTGTGGCAACCCTACTATATTGAGACAGAGGCAGGGACTGAAGACAAAGAAGATATCGTAGATATTGAATCAATCTATTATCAGCAAGAAAATTTGCTTGAGAATCAATTAAGCCAAGTCACATCAGGCGATGAACAGAAAACCGAAATGTACTTTATAGGATTTGCAGGTTATGCAGATGAAGATGTGTTTATGAATGAAGTCATGTTGGCAGAGCAAATCATTGGTAAGCGCTATGCCACTAATAATAAATCAACATTACTTATTAATAATCCTGATACTGTCAATCAATATCCGCTTGCGAACAAATATAATCTTGATTTTGTGCTGCAAGATTATTATCGCAAAATGAATGATGAAGATGTGTTGTTTTTATTTCTTTCATCTCACGGTAGTGAAGCGCATGAATTATCGACCAGTTTTTATCCTTTCCGTTTGAATGATATTGATCCAGCCACACTAAAATCAGTATTACAGGCCAATCCAATCCAATGGAAGATAATCATAGTGTCAGCCTGTTATTCAGGTGGTTTTCTCGAGAAGCTTGCAGAGAGTAAAACGTTTGTAATTACTGCATCAAGAGGAGATCGCAACTCATTTGGTTGCGGCCATGACGGCAACTATACCTATTTTGGCGAGGCCTTTTTTGAGAATGGTATTAAAAAAGGACTAAGTCTGGAAGCTGCCTTTCAGCAAGCTAAAAAGCTGATAAAAGAAAAAGAAGACGCGATGGAGTTTATTAATTCTGAACCCCAGTATTCTTTAGGCAGTGAGTTCGCTAGTAAGCTCTATGAATTAGAAAATATTGAATCGGAACAACACGGCAATAACTGGGCGACAACCAGTTATTCGGTGACAGATTGATCTGTTTTGGTAGTTTCAATCTTTCTGCCTAGTATCAATCCTAACTCAAACAAAAACCAGATAGGTATGGCTAGCATAATTTGTGAAATTACATCTGGTGG
Organism: Pseudomonadota bacterium; assembly: GCA_039028675.1. Classification (GTDB taxonomy): domain Bacteria; phylum Pseudomonadota; class Gammaproteobacteria; order Eutrophobiales; family Eutrophobiaceae; genus JANQNX01. The sequence goes on from JBCCHP010000114.1 coordinate 1,288, forward strand.
TGTTAGTAGCATGCCTGCGACAAATGCTCCGAGAATAATATATGGGCGATTAGCAGCCAATCTTTCAACGCTGATAAAACCACTCTTGATCAATAGAATCGTTGCGATAGGAATTTCAAACGATAAGCCAAATGCAAAAAACAATTTAAGAATAAAATTCAGATAATGATTAATGTCCGTCATAACCTGCACTCCCTCTGGTGCAGTTGCGGCAAGAAATGCAAACAGTAATGGAAATACGGCGAAGTAAGCAAAAGCGATACCCGCATAGAAAAGCAAGATACTGCTTAACAAAAGAGGTATAGCAACTTTTTTCTCAGTTTCGTATAAACCCGGCATTACAAAAGACCATAGCTGAAAAAATATAAAGGGAATTGCCAGAAACACCGCGACAAATAGTGTTAATTTAAACGGTGTTAAAAATGGTGAAGCTACTTCGGTCGCAATCATGCTGCTGCCGCTGGGGAGCTTTTCCAGCATAGGCGAAGCGAAAAAATGATAGATATCATTTGCAAAAGGCAGAAGTAATAAAAAAATAATCACGACTGCAATCAATGATTTTACCAGGCAACTGCGAAGTTCGGTCAGGTGTTCGACCAGCGGCTTCTCAGGATCGGTACTGGTTTCCTTGGTCACGATTTTGATGACTTTTGTTTAAACTCTTCCTCGCCCAATAATCGGTCCGGTGCTTCTTTCATGAGTTGTTCAACGTGGTCAATACTTTTTTTTAGTTCTTGATGTGGCGAGTCGTCAATTTCACGTTCCAGTTCCAGACGGGCATCATGAATAAACCTGCGCACCTTGGCAACGATATTACCCGCATCGCGCGCTACTTTAGGTAATTTTTCAGGCCCAACGATGAGCAAGGCGAGCATCGCCAGAGTGATGAGTTCCCAAAAACCGATATCAAACACGATCGCTATGAATATTATTGATTATTTTGACTCTCACTTTTATTCGGTTCGACTTCACCCTCAATTACCTGAGCATTTTCTTTTTCGGCCTGATTGATTTGTTCGTTGTCGTTATTATCAGACATGGCTGATCGAAACCCTTTTACCGCACTACCCAGATCCCCGCCCATGGAACGCAGTTTTTTCGTTCCGAATAGTAATGCGACGATTAATAAGAGGATTAATAGTTCTGTCACGCCAAAACCCATTTCAGTTCTCCAATAAATACACTAAACGCATCTTAAATGATGCCAGTGAATAAAACGATACATCCTGAGATTGGTTTACTTGCTGCGGTTCGCTTTTTCTTCCAGTCCAGAGGTCCCGAATCGATTCTCAAGCTCTTGCATGACATCGCCTAATTCATAATCGTGATGCTTTAACAAGACCAATGTATGAAACCATAAATCAGCTATTTCATGAATTATATCGTCTTTTTCGCCACTTTTAGATGCAATTAGCACTTCAGAGGCCTCTTCGCCGACTTTCTTTAAAATGCTATCGTGGCCTTTTTCAAACAGGCTCGCGGTGTATGAATTATTCGAATCGGCGTGTCTGCGCTGTTCCAACACTTGATATATTTCAGTTAGTATATCGTTGCTCATAAAGCCTCTTATTGTCCGTAGATTTTCTCCGGGTCTTTAATAATGGCTTCTTTCGTCTGCCATTCATCTTCTACCAGTTCCTTGTAAAAACAGTTTGCCCTGCCAGTATGACAAGCGATGCCGCCTTCCTGTTTTACCACAAGTAGTAATGAGTCGCTGTCACAATCAAGCCGTATGGATTGAACCCATTGAACGTGGCCGGAGCTTTCGCCTTTCATCCATAGCCTTTGTTTTGAGCGCGACCAATAAACTGCTTTACCTGTTTCTCTGGTTTTTAAAAGCGCCTCTTTATTCATCCATGCTTGCATCAAGACCATTTTGTTCTCATCTTGAGCAATAACAGCTATTAAGCCTTGTTCATTCCAGTTAATTTCGTCTAGCCAGTCCATTTTAAAACCGGACTTCTATGTTTTGTTTAGCCATGTGTTTTTTGGCCTCATTAATTGTGTATTCTCCAAAATGAAAAATACTGGCAGCTAAAACTGCATCTGCTTTACCCTGAGTAATGCCTTCAGCCAAATGATTCAAATTACCGACGCCGCCAGAGGCGATAACGGGAATAGTCGTTGCCTCGCTAATCGCACTTGTGAGTGCCAGATCAAAACCATCACGTGTACCATCTTTATCCATGCTAGTGAGCAATATCTCGCCCGCGCCAAACCCCTCCATTTTGATTGCCCACTCTATGGCGTCAATGCCGGTGGAGTTCCTGCCGCCATGAGTAAAAATCTCCCATTTTAGCGGTGAATGATTGACTTGCTTGGCATCAATTGCCACAACGATGCATTGTGATCCGAATTGGTTTGCTGCCTGTTTTACAAATTCCGGGTTATTAATTGCCGCAGTATTAATACTGACTTTGTCGGCGCCGGCTTTGAGCATACGCTGTATATCATCGATAGTACGAATACCTCCGCCTACCGTTAACGGAATAAACACCTGGCCCGCTACCTGTTCAACAATATGATACATGGATTCGCGATCATCACTGCTGGCGGTGATATCCAGAAAAGTGATCTCATCAGCGCCTTGCTGGTCATAGCGACTTGCAACCTCAACAGGATCCCCCGCATCTTTTATATCGACAAAGCGGACGCCTTTGACTACCCGGCCGTTATCGACATCAAGGCAGGGAATAATGCGTTTTGCAAGAGCCATCAGTCGTCGGAATAGGTACAGGCTTTATCAGCGTATTCTTGTGCTTTTGCGAAATCCAGTTTGCCCTCATAAATAGCCCGGCCGGTAATCGCACCAAAAATGCCTTCTTCACCCGCCTCACATAAGGCTTTTATATCTTCCATATTGCTGATTCCGCCAGAAGCAATAACCGGAATGGTAATGTTCTGACAAATATTAACGGTTGCCTCGACATTGACATTACTTAATGTCCCATCACGACCAATATCTGTGAAAATAATCGCCGCGACGCCATCTTCTTCGAAGCGTTCAGCCATATCTGCAGCATCGTGATGCGATAGCTTGGACCAACCATTTGTCGCGAGTTTGCCATTCTTTGCGTCAAGACCAACAATGATATGACCGGGAAATTCCAGACACACATCGGATACAAAATGTGGCGTGGTAACAGCGCGTGTGCCAATGATCACATACGATACTCCAACATCGAGATAGGTCTGAATAGTATCTTCATCACGGATACCGCCGCCAACTTGTAACGGAACATCTGGATGGGCTTCAGCTATAGCGTGGATAATATCTGCATTGCCGGGCGTACCTTTGACAGCGCCGTCAAGATCGACAATATGAATTCGTCTGGCGCCAGCCTCCACCCATTTATCGGCCATGGCAACGGGATCATCTGAGTAGATTGTTTCTTTATCCATATCACCTTGGGTCAAGCGGACACACTTGCCGTTTTTTATATCAATAGCTGGAATGATTAACATGATCG
>JBCCHP010000115.1:0-4732 GCA_039028675.1 Pseudomonadota bacterium
ATGAAAACTAACATATTATCTAAAAGCTTGTTTTTATTGGCATTTATTATGATGCCTATAATAGCTCTAGCAGATGTGGCGCCGGCAGATATGCGTCAGAAAAAATCTGACAAGGCCTGGGAAGAAAACCTGCGTACGCAAAACTTCCAGGATCGAGATATTATTGAAGGTGTTGACCAAAATATTTTTGAAATCAAGGCGCCTTACACTGCAGAAGATGCGACAGTGGTGCCAATCTCAATTCATACCAAAATTCCACAAACTGCGGATAGCTACATTAAAAAGATGACCATCTTTGTGGATAAAAACCCACTCCCTTTGGTTGGTCAATTTGAATTTACTCCTGATAGTGGTAAAGCAGATTTAGCGATGCGTATACGCGTAGATACGTTCAGTTACGTTAGGGCTGTAGCAGAAATGAACACAGGTGAATTGTATATGGCAAAAAGTTTTGTCAGAGCTAAAGGCGCCTGCTCAGCTCCACCACCTGCCAGTATGGAAGATTCAAAACGCTTGTTGGGCAAAATGAAGATGAAAGTGGTTGGTGATGTCAAATTTGGTGAACCAAATCTGATGCAAGTTAAAGTACGTCATCCAAACATTACCGGTATGGCTCCATTAAAAATAGGTTCACATGTCATTCCTCCTGCTTTCTTTATGGATACATTCGAGGTGACATACAACGGTAAACCTATTGTTAAGGCGTCATTGACCTTCTCAATTAGTATGGACCCTGCATTACGTTTTTACTTTAAACCGGATGGAGAAGGTGTCATGACAATCAGTGGCACTGACACAAAAAATAATTCATTTAGTTCGCAACATGAAGTTACAAAAGCAGGTTAGTAAGTAACGAAAAATTAACCTAGTTACTTAATGAATAATGATGCCGGTAAAACGGATTTACAAAAAGAATTTGAAATAGCCTGAAATGGTCTGCTTGATCGCAGACTATTTCTAAAGCGCGGTATTCAATTTGGTACAATATCGGCATTAGCTACTACGGCGACAAAAAACCTGCAAGCCGAAACAGAAGATGAATTTAATTCGGCAAGACCGCCATGGATGAATCAGCCAGGCCAACCTTTTTCACTCTATGGAAAACCTTCAAAGTTTGAAGATGATGTAGTTCGTTTTCCAACTCAAAATGAAGTGTTACCTGGCAATGGCGTTTCCTGGTCGCCCTTACATTTATTAGAAGGGTCAATCACTCCCAACGGATTACACTTTGAACGTCATCATAATGGTGTACCTCAAATTGATCCTGCAAAACACCAATTATTAATTCATGGCGATGTGCAGCAAGATTTACTTTTTACTATGAGTGATTTGGCGCGTTACCCCATGCAATCAAAAATCTGTTTTATTGAATGTGGCGGTAATAGCAATGCGGGTTGGAACAGTTCACCATCGCGAAGTGAAGCAGGATACTTTAATGGTATGGCCTCAAATAGTGAATGGACTGGCATACCTTTATCAGTCTTACTAAATGAAGCTGGGCTAAAGACTAATGCAAAATGGATGATCGCTGAGGGTGCTGATGCATTTAACATGCAAATGTCGATTCCAATTGAAAAGGCGATGGATGATGCATTTCTGGCAATCTATCAAAATGGCGAGAAGATTAGACCAGAACAAGGTTATCCACTTCGTCTAATTGTTCCGGGTTGGGAAGGCGTGTTAAATGTAAAGTGGTTAAGACGATTAAAAATAACTAACCGACCTGTCATGGCACGCAATGAAACATCTCGCTATACCGAATTACTCCCGGATGGTAAAGCCAGACAATTTACTTTTTATATGGAAGCAAAGTCATTAATTACCTCTCCTTCGGCAAATATGTTGTTAAAGCAACCCGGCCTATATCAAATTACCGGACTAGCCTGGTCAGGGAGAGGAAAAATAAAACAAGTCGATGTTTCTGCTGATGGGGGAAATAGCTGGGCGGCGGCAGAATTACAAGAGCCCGTATTGGATAAAGCATTCACTCGTTTTCGTTTGCCCTGGCAATGGAATGGCAAAACGACAATATTAAAAAGTCGAGCAACCGACGAAACCGGATATGTGCAACCAGAGAGAACTGAACTAGTAAAAAAACGCGGTAAACATGGCTTCTTTCACTATAACGCCATTACCAATTGGCAAATCGATGAAGATGGATTTGTTTCACAAGTGTACGATAAAAATGAAGAACAAGATTCTGGCGATATCAGTATTGATAGTGGTTGGGATTAATCCTGCCATTGCTGAGAGAGATCAAGGTCCAGGTTTAGGTATACCTGTAACTGATGATCTTCTGAAGCAATGGGATACTAGTATTTTTCCAGATGGTGAAGGACTACCTATGGGTAGTGGTCACGTTACTGATGGTGAAGAGATTTACAATACGCAATGCGTGAGTTGCCATGCGCCGGGTGGCATAGGTTCTGCATTAGGTGATCAACTTGCAGGAGCACAAATGAGCCTAACCAGTGACTTTCCGGAACAAACCATTGGCAGTTACTGGCCTTATGCGACTACATTGTTTGATATTATTCGACGTTCCATGCCAATGACCGCACCGGGCTCATTATCTGATGATGAAGTGTATGCGGTTACAGCTTATTTGTTATATCTCAATAATCTTATTGATAAAGATCAAGTGATAAATCAAGAAACATTACCCGATGTGAAAATGCCAAATGAAAATGGGTTCATTAATATCTATGAAACTGAAAGGATTAAAGAATAGCAACAATCTATAAAATAGTTTAAAAAATTGGAATCGCATTATTTTTTTGTATTACATCATAAGCTTTATCGCTTTTAATAAATTCAATAAAATTGTTAACATTAAGCCGAGGATTTTTTCCAATTACAAGAAATGAATCGCGTGTTAAGTTATATAAGCCGGCTCGAATATTTTGGAAATTCGGTTTTATTTGATTAATTGAAATTGATTTTATTTTAGCTTGACTTTGTTCAACCCTCACCATTGTTGTGATGCCGATTGCACCAATTGTACTTGCTAATATAGTTGCCATTTGCCCAGACTTTTCCATTACTTTTACTCTATCTGATATTTTTAAATCCTTAAAACATGTTATATGCGCTCTGATTATTTCAGTATCAACCTCGCTTTCTGGTCGAGTGAATACATGCAGAGGAATATCTGGACCTCCTAGTTCTGCCCAATTCACTATCTTGCCTTGATAAATTGAACAGATTTGCTCTTCAGAAAGACTAGTAATAGGTATAGATTGATTGATACCAAACACGACAGCCATCTTTGCAATCTTAAATACTGTCATGTCTAATTCACTTAATTCAATCATATCTAATCCATGACTTGCCATCGCAATATCAATATCTTTATTAACTAATGCACTAATTCTTTTATCAGGCTTCATCCCAACACCGATTTTAAATTGAGTATCCGGATTTTCAGTTTGAAAAGTCTTACTGAGCTGAACGATAAGCGGCCTTACCCCTGTTGAACCATCAATGATAATTTTTTCTTCTGCAAAAACAGAGATAGAGGTAGAAAATAATAATAAAATTTTTAGTAATGATTTTCGATGCATTACGTAGAAACAATTTCTTTCATTACATCAATAAACCGTTCCAAATCATCATCAGCCATCTCACCCATGCAAGAAATTCGAAACATCGATTTTGAAAAGCCACCTTGAGCAGCATAAATGACAAACCCAGATTCTTTGAGTCTGTCATGGAGTAAGTCGTAGGTCATTCCATCTGGAATATAAAAGGCATTGAGTACGCATGAACATTCTTCTTTATTTAAAAATGGCTTAATCCCAATATCAATTAAACCATTTCGAACTCTATCCATACGTTTCCAATAAAGTTTATTTCGTATTTGCCAATTACCACTATCACTTAGTTCATCCAACGCCTCGGCTAGGGCATAAAATGTTTGAACTGATTGAGTATAAGGCGTTGCATTATTGTCCTGAGTATTTAGATAAGTAACAAGATTAAGATATAAACTACGCGCAGGTGTTGCCGACATCATTTCAATTGCACTGCGATTGCCGATAACAAAAGAGGTCCCGGGAACGCCATGTAAACATTTATTAGCGGTTGCCGCACAGGCAGCAATATTCCATTCATTGAATTTTATTGATTCAGCGCCAAAGCTGCTTACAGCATCCAGCAATAATGCAGGATTACCATATTTTTTACATAAGTCTGATACAGCATCAATATTATTTAACCTACCACTGGTCGTCTCGTGATGAACCACAGCAACATGTGAAATACCTTCTTCATAATTAAGTTCCCCTTCGATCCGTTTCAAATCGAGTGCTTCGCCCCAATCATGATGCACAATAATATGATCGATATTATAAATCTTGGCGATTTTTGTAATTCGTTCTCCGTATACACCATTTTCAATAATAAGTAGTTTGCCATGAGCAGGCACAAAGCTTGTCATCATTGCTTCCATTGCTGAAGTGCCAGAGCCAGTTAATAAAATACTAGCCCAGTCTGTATCATTTAAGTTATAAACTGCTAGTAACTCTGTTCGAATCTTGTTTTGCAACGCTACAAACTCTTCCTCGCGATGACAGAGATCAGGTTTTAATAATGATTGCCTGACACGCTCACTTAAGACTATCGGGCCTGGATTCATTAAAATCATTTTCATTAAAAGTGACTCCCGATATGATTCATAGCACGTTGTAATACTTTATATGGTGGAATATCAGGTCGTGGTAAATTGTCTATG
>JBCCHP010000116.1:0-4641 GCA_039028675.1 Pseudomonadota bacterium
GTATTATTTTTAAACTCAACAGCCTGCGACAGACAACTCCAATCAGACAATATTACATCATTTTCCGGCCCCACCATGGGCACGTCTTACAATATAAAAATTGCGGATCCTGAAGCCACATCAAATCAAAAAGAATTAAAGACCAAAGTTGAACAATTATTAATTGATATCAATCAGGTTATGTCTACCTACATCATAGATTCAGAGCTATCTATTCTTAATCAATCGAAGTCAACCGAATGGTTACCAGTATCTGACGAATTATGGCTTCTTCTGCAAGAAGCTGAGCAAATCAGTCAACAGAGTGAGGGCGCATTCGACGTGACGGTTGGCCCCTTGGTCAATATATGGGGGTTTGGTCCAGAAAAAATCAGTCAAGCTTCATTACCTGATAAACAAGACATCAAAGAACTCATGCAAATTATTGGGCATGAAAAAATTGATTATCATTCAGATAAGCAAGAAATCCGTAAACTTCATTCGGAGATTTATATCGACCTTTCTGCCATTGCCAAGGGTTATGCTGTCGATCAAATTGCTACGCTACTTGACGAATATGATTATCAAAACTATATGATAGATATAGGTGGTGAATTGATATTCAGAGGTAAATACTCGCCTAAACGAGGTTGGCGCATTGGAATTGAGAAACCAGTCATTGATAGACGTGCTGTTCATAAAGTAATACAGCCTGACAATATGGGTATGGCCACTTCCGGAGATTATCGTAATTTTTTTGAATTAGATGACATTCGATATTCGCATACGATCAGTCCCATAACCGGCATGCCAGTTGAACATAAACTTGCCTCTGTTACGGTTTTACATAAATCTTCGATGTATGCTGACGCGTTGGCAACAACTTTAAATGTACTTGGCCCTGAGGATGGTGTGAAATTTGCAGAAAATCAGGGTATAACTGCATACTTTATCATTCGCGAAGATGAGAAATATAAAGAAATCTACACACATAACTTTGATCAATATTTTGTGGAGAATATAAAACAGTGAAGCTGTTTCTAATAAGTTTTGTACTCATTGGCCTGTCCCTTCTTGGCATGGCAGCAGGTGTATTATTAAAACGCGGCAGTATCAAGGGTAGTTGTGGCGGATTAAATAATTTATCTGAAGATGGAGGTGAATGCTCAATTTGTGGTAGAACAGCTGATGATAATAATAAATGCGAAATATAATAAAAGAGAGAGGAGTTCGGTATGTTGCAATCAATTAAAGTGAAAGACTATATGGCTGCCAGTTTAATTACATTCAGTCCAGAACTTGATGTGATGAATGCAGTTTCTCAACTAATACAAAAAAGAATATCTGGTGCCCCAGTATTAGACGAACATGGAAATCTGGTTGGCATTCTATCTGAACGTGATTGTGTAAAAGTAGCATTGCAAAGCTGTTATTACAGTGAGCAGGCCGGTGTAGTTAAAGACTATATGCAATCAGAAGTACAGACTATTGATGGGGATACAAGCATATTGGAACTTGCTCAATTATTTGTTGATAAACCCTTCAGACGCTATCCCGTTGTAGATGGTAGTCGGTTAGTCGGACAAATCAGTATCCGGGATGTGTTGCGTGCACTGGAAAAAATCGGTGCGCCGGAGTCCTTCTAAAGATCGGTTTTCACGTTACTTTATTGTTCGAATGTAATTCGAAATTTCTATTTCTCAACATCCCAAGAATCAATTACTTCTTGCGCAGCGCGAAATGCTTCTTGCGCGGCAGGCGCGCCACAATACACGGTAGTATGTAATAACACCTCCTGTATTTCTTGGATTGTACAGCCATTATTCAATGCCCCACGCACATGCCCTTTTAATTCCGTAGGTGCTTTCAGTGCTGCTAGCATCGCAATGGTGACTAACGATCGTGTTTTTCTATCCAGCGCCTCTCGCTGCCAGGTTGATCCCCATGCATGTTCATTAATCCAGTCTTGTAATGGTTCAGTTAATTCCGTTGTATTATTCGAAGCACGCTCAACGAATTCTTCGCCCATCACTTCTGTTCTTACTTTTAAACCCTGCTTCTTTGATTGTTCTGACATTGCTATACCAACCCACCATTGATTTTAATTGCTTCACCCGTCATATAAGAAGATTCATCTGACACCAAAAATAAAACAGCAGCAGCAACATCTTCAGGCCTGCCAAATCTTCCTAACGGAATTTCACTTATGCGTTCATTAAAGTATTTTTTGTCCATATGTTCTTCGGCAAATACCGTTGCAATCCAGCCGGGAGACACAACATTCGCACGTATCGTCGGCCCAATAGATTTGGCAAACGAACGGGTAAAACCCAATATGCCTGCTTTGGTCGCCGCAAAGATTTGCGGATTATCACCATGAAAACCATGCATAGATAAATCCCAGCTCATATTGACGAAAACCCCCTGTCCTTGTTTGCGAAATTCTTTTTCCATTAACCAACACGCCTTCATCGTGCCTTTTAAATCGACCTCAATTAATTGATGTAGTTTTTGTTGGAAATTCGCTTGAGCGCCCTCGCCTGTCAGGATGTCTGCACCCGCATTATTTACCCAGGCATCAATCTTCCCAAATGCTTCCTTAGTCTGATTAATCAGACTATGAATCTGTTTTTCATCTCTCATATCTGCCTGTATCGCCATGGCTTTACCATTCGTGTGCTTAATATCCTCGACGACTTTTTCTGCTGATGAGGCAGATTGACGATAATTCACCACAACATTCGCACCTGCTTTGGCACAAGCCTGAGAAATAGCTTGTCCGATACCACTGCTGGCACCGGTGACGACAACAACTTTATCCTTTAACTGATTCATTTATGATGTATAGGTAAAAAATGACTAGTGTAACCGCAAAGCCCAAACCTGACATGTCTGAATTTTCTATCAGTGTTGTTATACCTGTATACGATCGTGCAGATTTAATCACTCGTGCACTGGAATCAGTGCTCGCACAAACACGACATGTTGATGAAATCATCATTGTTGATGATGGCTCAGGTGACCATCTGCCAGATTCATTAGCTCAATATCAGGATAAAATTACTGTTTTACAACAAAATAATCGAGGTGTGAGTGCTGCCCGGAATTATGGTATTCAGAATGCAAGCGGTAACTGGATAGGTTTACTTGACTCAGATGATTCATGGGAACCCAAAAAGCTTGAAATGCAGATCGATGCGTTAGAGCAAAATTCAGAATATCTTATCTCTCATACTAATGAGACATGGTATCGAAATGGAGAATTACTTTCACAAAAGAAGAAGCATGAAAAAAAAGGTGGCTATATTTTTCAGCATTGTTTGCCCCTTTGTGCAATCTCACCGTCGTCCGTCATCATTAGACGCGATGTATTCAATGAAGTCGGTTTATTTGATGAAACTCTGCCAGCTTGTGAAGATTATGATCTGTGGTTGCGAATTTGTTGTCGCTATCCGGTGCTGTTTATCGATACGCCTTTGACCAATAAGCATGGAGGTCATGATGATCAGCTTTCTAAAAAGCACTGGGGCATGGATCGTTTCCGTATTCAGGCGCTGGTTAAATGCATCGATTCCGAGCCATTAAATAAAACTGACCGCGAAGCAGCAATTAATATGTTATTAGAGAAAGTCGATATTTTCCTGAAAGGTGCCAAGAAACATGGTAATAATGAAGATATCAGTCATTATCAGGAACTAAAAAATCAATACCACCTATGATTCATCTATTTTGTGCATTGCCTTGTGAAGCGAATCCACTGATTAACCACTATGGCTTAAAACAGCTTAAGGGCAATCAATTATTCAAACTCTATAGCGCTGAAGATAGTCTTATTTCACTTACCTTGACCGGCGTTGGCAAGTCTAATGCTGCTGCTGCAGTAGCCTTTCATGCCGCATCTTTGCAACCGTTAACATCTGACATATGGTTGAATATTGGTATTGCCGGTCATGAAAAAGCTGAATTAGGGGAGTGTTTTCTGGTAAATAAGATCACTGAGCCGAATAATCAACATGCATGGTATCCACAGTTTGTTGGGCGTATGCCATGTCCATCACTCCCTTTACAGACAATTGATACACCTTCTAAAAATTATCAAACGACACTTTTTGATATGGAAGCGAGTGGATTTTATTCAATCGCCATAAGAATCGGTACCGCTGAGTTAATCCATTGCATCAAGATAGTATCTGATAACGCTAGCCAGGATTTTGGTAGCGTCAATAAAAATCTGGTAAGCCAGTATATTTCCAAACACATCACTACGATTGATGAAATTATCGCTGCTCTGTTACCACATGCAGAAGAATTAATGAAAATGACTGCTATGCCTGACTCGTTTAATCAAATGCTTGAACAGATTCACTTTACGGCGACAGAGCAAATTCAACTTGGTAGAGTATTGAAACAATGGCAAGTCAGATTGCCTGAAATGAACCCTGTTGATCATATACAGACGAATATGTCAGCTAAGCGTGTACTTCAAACCCTGAATAAACAAATTAACGATCAGCCTTTTTCACTCACGATATGATCTCTACAATTTATATTGAAAAGGATGTTGCTGCGCATCCGCGCACTGCTGACATACTGGCTCGGCATCCACATGCAACGCAAATAGAAATTGTGCCTTGCGGTTAAATACTTCGCTATAAGTCCCAA
>JBCCHP010000117.1:0-4628 GCA_039028675.1 Pseudomonadota bacterium
ATATTTTCAGCCAATATACGTGTTTCATTGGATTCCGGTATCACTCACCCTAGTCATGGGCATGACCGAACAGGGTTACCTATTTGTAAAGCTGCAAGAATCGAAAAAACACAAAAACGGGATATTGAGGTGCCAGGAGAAGAAATCGATCAACTAAAACCCTACAATCGATGTGTCTTAACGGAAAATATGAGTAAAGTTCTCGATAACACAGTTGATGAAAGATATACCTTCATTGGTCAACGTACATTAAAGGGCTTTGCCAATGAAATGCACTCTATTTACCAATATAATAATTAGATAATTTTTTGAAAAATTGAATTTTTTTTCTATGACCTGCCATAATTAATAATGGCAACTCAAATTAAGCCAAAATCTTCCAAATCAATAAAGATTGTTCAAATTACTGATACGCATATCCTTGATGATGGGGCTCCTTTATTCAATGGTTTAGAAACATCAGAAAGCCTTGAAAAAATACTAAAAAGAATCAAATTGGAAGAAAGAGATCTCGATTTAGTTCTGTTAACTGGAGATTTGGTACAAAACGCGACAAATACTTCATATGAAAAATTGATAACGCATTTATCACTATTTACTGTGCCCGTATTTTCATTACCGGGAAATCATGATAACCCTGCGATGCTCAATGATGTTTTTAAAAAAGAGGGGCATGATGTTGAAAAAATTATTCACATAGGTGAATGGTGCATCATTATGTTGAACAGCTGTGTTATTGGTAGTCATAGCGGAGAACTATCTGAATCCGAGTTAAAGTTTCTGCAGATGACACTTGGAAAAAATATCGACAAACATTGCCTCATTGCACTTCATCATCATCCTGTTTCAATTGATAGTTCGTGGATGGATAGCATGATTTTAATAAATGCAGAAAGCTTTCTTTCAGTTGTTGATGAATATCAACATGTACGTGCAATTATCTGGGGGCATATTCATCAAAAATTTGAGTCACAAAGGAAGAAAATTTCATTATATGGAACACCATCAACATGCATGCAATTTAAACCTAAAGCAACAGCATTTGCTATTGATGATAAACCACCAGGATTTAGAAGATTGATGTTAAATAAGGATGGCAGTATAAATACTGAGGTAGTTTACTTATCAGAATAAATCTCTAATTTACATTATAAATAAGTTATAAGTAATTGATATAAAACACTTTTAATGTGTTACCTTATTTCTAAGATAAACTGGCGATGCTTGCTCAATCGATATGGCATGACCTTGTGAAAAGCCATGTTTTGCTAAGGGAATTAAATCTTTTGCAGAAGGGTAAGCCTTATTTTCAATCGCGATTAAATTATCTGTAAATTTTCTTTTTAGTTCATCATGGTAGGTTTCCCAACCCGTACCGGCACCCAACCATTCATTTGTAGAAATCATTGGAATTTCTGTCGGCGAATATACATTTTCTTCATTTATCAGTTGCATTAATCCAAAATCATTTCTTTTATAACATCCCCAATAAACTTCCTGCATTCGAGCATCAATGGCTGTTGCAACATGTTCATAATCGTTGGCAAATTGTTGTGCCAATATCGCCATAGTGGATATCGGAATAACAGGAAGATCATGTGCGAATGCTAATCCCTGTAAGACGCCTATAGCGATACGTACACCAGTAAATGCTCCAGGGCCTTGACCATAAGCAATTGCATCAAGATCGTTTACTTTAATATCTGCCTCAATCAGTAATTTATCAATCATCGGTAAAATTAACTGTGTATGTTGTCTTGGTACAATTTCAAATTGATGACTACACGTGTTATCAATATCCAGAGCTGCTGAACATGCTTCTGTTGCTGTTTCAATAGCGAGTATTTTCATTATCGGTAATTATTTAAGTAGGCAAACATTTTTAATACTGAATATAGCTTGAAGCCATGACAATTAAAAGAATTGGAAATATCCGTATCTTAATTAGTTTCATGCATAGGCCAAGCACCTTATAATGCAAAGCTATGTCTACTTCATTTGAAACTATGGTTGGCTTACGCTACGTCAGAGCTCGTCGACGAAATCATTTCATCTCTTTTATATCGATGACTTCAATGTTTGGTTTGGCTCTGGGTGTAATGGCATTAATAACTGTTTTATCAGTCATGAATGGATTTGAAAAAGAATTAAAAGAGCGAATTTTGGGTATGGCATCACATGCCACCGTTATAGGAGATGGAGATACATTAAAAAACTGGCAACCAATAGCTGAAGATGTATTGCATCACCCGGAAATAATCGGCGTTGCTCCATATATTCATGCTGAAGGAATGCTGGTTAAGGATAAAAGTGTGAATGGCGCAATTATTCGAGGGATATTGCCGTCTGAAGAACCTAAAGTTGCAATCGTTACAGAAAAAATGACGCATGGTAGTCTGGATGAGTTACAAGCAGGTACTTTTAATGTTGTTTTAGGAAAAGAGCTGGCAAATAAACTTGGTGTTATGGTGGGTGAAAAAATAACACTGGTTGCACCACAAGCAAATGTCACACCTGCTGGGATATTACCAAGATTAAAACGTTTTACAGTAAGTGGCGTATTTGAAGTAGGTATGCATGAATTTGACAGTGGTTTAGCTTTGATTCACATGGATGATGCGGTTAAATTATTTCGTAAAACGTCGCCGACTGGATTACGCATAAAAACAAATGATATTTTAAAAGCACCAAAAATTAGTAGAGAAGTAACAAGTCAATTGCCAGGGCGTTATTGGGTTGTCGACTGGACGCAACGCCATGCCAACTTTTTTCGGGCATTAAAAACAGAAAAAACCGTGATGTTTGTTATTTTGACATTAATAGTTGCTGTTGCTGCATTTAATATTATTTCAACACTGGTAATGATGGTGTCTGACAAACAGTCAGATATTGCTGTATTAAGAACACTGGGAGCAAGTCCTGGAAGTATTTTAAAGATATTCATGATTCAAGGTACGATTATTGGTTTAGTTGGAATTATTTTAGGTGTTATTGGCGGTGTCTGGTTAGCCTCCAATATTGAAACTATTGTCCCCGCTATTGAATCAATGCTTGGTAGAAAGTTTTTGTCGGCTGATGTTTACTATATCAGTGATTTACCTTCTGACATGCATTGGAATGATGTCATTATTATTAGTATTGTATCTTTTGTCCTATGTTTACTGGCTACTATTTATCCTGCATTACGTGCAGCAAGGACACAACCGGCTGAGGCATTACGTTATGAGTAACGTTTTGCTAGAAACTAAAAACCTTAATAAACATTTTAGTGAAGGCGAATTACGTGTTGATGTTTTAAAAGGTATTGATTTCAGTATTAATAAAAATGAAAGCGTTGCTATTATAGGTGCATCAGGATCTGGTAAGAGTACTTTGCTGCATTTGTTAGGTGGTCTTGATGTGCCTGATGAAGGCGATATTTTTATTAATGGAAATAATATTAGTGGATTAAGTGATGAGCAACGTGGTGATATGCGTAATAAAAATCTTGGATTTATATATCAATTTCATCATTTGTTACCAGAATTTTCAGCATTGGAAAATGTGGCCATGCCACTGTTAATCAGACGAGATAATGAAAAACAGGCACTAGATAAAGCAGAACTTTTGTTAGACAAAGTAGGATTGGCGGAACGTATACAACATCGGCCAGGTGAATTATCCGGAGGTGAACGTCAACGTGCAGCAATTGCCAGGGCTTTAGTCACTGAGCCCGCTTGTATTCTGGCAGACGAACCAACAGGGAATCTGGATGAAAAAACTGCAGCTCAGGTATTCGATTTAATACTAGAATTAAATCAAAGTTTGGGTACCAGTCTAATTATGGTCACACATAATCTGGAACTCTCAAAACGTGTTAACCGGGTTGTTGAATTGAAAGACGGAATGTTGGTTTAAAAAATTATTATTTTTGTTTACGTCTTTTTTCCCATTTAGTTATGGCAGTTATACGCCATAATAGACGAATGATGAAATAGGTTAGTATTGAACTGATCGACCCCAAAATGAAACAACCCAATAATATGGGAACCATTATTATTGGCGACGCTCGCGCTCGAGCACGTCGTTGCAATCCCTAGCACTCTTCAACGAAACCCAGCGATTAGAAATGGGACGTATGCTGGCCGAGCGCCTCCTTCGCGAAGGCTCAGATGACACAGAACGCCTAGATCGCCTCTTCACCTTACTAGCCTGTCGCCAGCCATCAGCAACCGAACGCCAAGCCTGCGACGGTCTGATCAGTGCCATGCGAGAACGTTTCCAATCCGATGCCGAGAGCGCCCAAGCGCTTGTTTCCGTAGGTGAAGCGCCCCGCAACGAATCTCTCGATCTCACCGATCTTGCCACCTGGACTCAAGTCGCCACGACCGTTCTGGCCAGCGACGTCGCCTTACTTCTTTACTAGCAAACCGACTGACCACCATGAATTTCCACGACCCACACTTCGAAAGCCGCCTCATGATGACGCGTCGCCAGCTCTTTGGTCGCTCGGCCTTGGGTGTCGGCACCGCCGCCATGGCAAACCTGTTCGGAAATGATCTCCTTGCATCCGCCGGCCCTTCCGGCCCCGGCACCCATCACTCGGCAAAGGCCAAGCGTGTCATCTACCTCATGATGGGCGGCGGCCC
>JBCCHP010000118.1:0-4525 GCA_039028675.1 Pseudomonadota bacterium
AAATCCTGGCTAAAAAAGATGTATTTGTTCAAGTAACAGAGCCTGGTGGTAAAACAGGTTGGGTACACGAGCGCTATCTTATCCAGGATGAACCCGATAATACCCAAATACTGGTATTAAAAGATAAAAACGAATCGCTTGAAAAAAAAGTAGCCCAATTAGAAGCTAGAGTCGCAACAAATACACCAGCATCTGCTGAAGAAACAAAGCAACTTGAACAACAATTAAACAGCGAACGTTTAAGGGTTGGAGAACTACAAGCGCAACTGGCAGATATTAAATCTAAAATACCAGCTGGAAGTAATGCTGCATTAAGAGAGGAGATAAACCAGCTTCGCACTGCAAATGAAGAACTTGTTCAACAACAAGCATTAATAGATACAAATGATAGTAAAAGCTTATCAAACGTCATGCCTGAAACGAATAAATGGAAAATGCGAATGTCACTGATCGTTGTGGTGTTTATTTTTGGCATTTTACTAGGTGTTTATTTACTCGATCTTTACAACCGTAGAAGACATGGCGGATTTCGAGTGTAATCAACTGATTTACTATCGCTAATGTCTTTCAAAATTGCCAGTTGGAACGTTAACTCTCTTAAAGTCAGATTACCTCATGTATCTGATTGGCTAACATCAGCAAAACCCGATGTGCTTGCATTACAGGAAACGAAAAGCACCGATGAAAATTTTCCTGTTAACGCAATAGAAGAACTTGGTTATCAAGTTAGTTTTACTGGTCAAAAAACCTATAATGGTGTCGCCATTATCAGTAAGTCAAAACAAAACATGATTGCTAATGAATTGCCGGTATATGACGATCCTCAAAAACGGGTACTAGCTTGTTCTATAGATGACATAATTATACTTGATTTGTACGTTCCAAATGGATCCGAAGTGGATTCAGAAAAATATCGTTACAAACTTGAATGGTTTTCGCACCTACATCCTTTTGTTGATAGTTTGCTCGAACAAAATTCAAAAGTAATTATTCTCGGCGACTTCAATATCGCGCCAGAGGACAAGGATGTGCATGATCCTGCTGAATGGGAGGGGAGTGTGCTGGTCAGTGACAAAGAGCGCGCTGAATTTCGGCAGCTAATCGATAAAGGATTTGTCGATACATTCAGATTGTTTGAACAAGCAGATGAAAGTTTTTCGTGGTGGGATTATCGTGCAGCAGCATTTAGGCGTAATCGTGGATTGCGAATCGATCATGTTCTTGCTTCAAGAGAGTTACAAGCATGTTGTATTAAATCATATATCGATAAAGAGCCTAGAAAACTGGAACGACCGTCTGACCATACACCGGTGGTTGCCGAGTTTGATCTCTGAAATGATTTTCTTAAAGCTAAAACGCTCGAGACCGTTATATTAATACGGGAAACTGAATGAATAACGAGATCAAAATCAATTTTGACGAATTGGCAAAACTGGCCTAGGAAGATCCCGAAGCATTTGAACGTAAACGACTTGCCATGATTAATGATGTTATTCAACAATCGCCAAATGAATTGAAGCGCCGTATGAATGGCCTTCAATGGCAAATTGATCAGGTTCGGGATAGTAGCGCAAACCCAATGTCGGCATGTATTCGTATTTCGAAAATGATGTGGGACTGCGTACTGGATGAAAACGGCTTACTGGAAAAACTGGAAATATTACAATCTGGGTCTGGGTCCCAGCGCGGTATAGATAAACAAACAGCGGATATCATCTCAATTAAGCCAAGTGACAAAACATAACTGACAGGCATTGCGCCTAATGCCGGATTGGCATAAACTCCTCGACCCTGAAATTCGAATAGATTAAGGCAAAGACGATGAAAACAAATATTCACCCTGACTATCAGGAAGTTAACGTTAAGTGTAGCTGTGGCGAGACATTTTCCACGCGCTCAACTAACGGGCAAGATATGGTCATCGAAGTTTGTTCTGAATGCCACCCGTTCTACACTGGTAAGCAAAAAATACTGGATTCTGGTGGTCGAGTTGATCGATTCCGTCGTAAGTACGGTATGTAATATCGATAATGACGATGTATTTGCCGATAAAAAACGCCCCTACCGGGCGTTTTTTTATGGGTGTCAGTTTTATAGTTGTTTACCTTGTAGCCAAAAATGCTAATGCAACTAATTGTGTTAGTACTCACTTTCATGAAGAAGTATCAATTAAAAGTGTTATTGATGGGGATACCGTCATCATTGATGATGATCGTCATGTCAGATTAATCGGAATTGATACCCCAGAGATATTTCATGATGGCCGCGTGGCAGAACCTATGGCTTACGCGGCGAAACAATTTCTAGCATCTCTAATTCAAGATAACGCTACCGTAAAACTTCATTTTGATATCGAATCAATGGATAAATACAAACGAACATTGGCACATCTCTATTTACCGAATGGCGAAAATATTCAGGCCAGTTTATTGGCTAGTGGACTGGCCGTTCCCTTAATTATACCGCCCAACCTCGCGCATGTTGACTGCTATGCAGAAGTCAGTGCAAAAGCCAGACAACAGCAAATTGGATTATGGTCTTTAGCAACGAATCAATCTGTACACGTGGCAAAGTTAACAGCCGAAGACAAGGGTTTCCGGGTGATTAATGGAAAAGTGAAAAGAGTATCAGCAAGCCGTAGCGCAATATGGATAAATATGGAACACAATGTTGCCCTGAGAATTCTTAGAAGCGATCTCGACTATTTTAATATGAAACAAATTGAAACTTTGCCCGGCCGACATATAGAAGCAAAAGGAAAATTATATTTTCGTAATCAACAACACAGAATTAGAATCCGCTATCCGTTAGATTTCACTATAATCGATATTCAATAAAAAGAACTGAATTAGCCATGTTTAAAAAAATAATTTTATCGTTAGCCTTACTCATCATTTTTCTTATAAATGGATGTGCTGTTAATCCTGTTACCGGCAAACAGGATTTGGTCTTGATGTCTGAGCAGGAAGAAATCGCTTTGGGTAATAAGACGAGCCAAGAGGTGCTGAAGCAATATCGAGTATATGATAATCAGGCATTGCAACGTTATGTTCAACATATAGGAAATAAACTGGCTGCAAAAAGTCATCGATCAGACTTAAATTTTCAGTTCACCGTTTTAGATAGCAAAGAGGTCAATGCCTTTGCCTTACCGGGCGGTCATATCTACATTACTCGCGGTTTAATGGCATACCTCAAGTCCGAAGCAGAACTTGCGGCGGTGTTGGGGCATGAAATTGGTCACGTCACTGCAAGACATTCAGTTCGCCAATACAGCGCAAATCAAATTACTAATCTCGGTGTAGCATTAGGCTCGATATTTATTCCGGGTATGAATCAGACTACTAATCAGTTAGCGCATATGTTTGGTACCGCATTATTGCGTGGTTATGGCAGAGAACACGAACTGGAAGCAGATAGCCTTGGCGCAGAATATTTGGCACGCTCAAATTATAATCCTGAAGCGATGATTGACGTCATTGCTGTATTAAAAGATCAAGAAGTCTTTGAAACTGAAATTGCCCGCAGCGAAGGAAGAGAACCTCAGGTATATCATGGTGTCTTTGCAACTCATCCTGATAACGATACGCGTCTACATGAAGTCGTTGGCAAAGCCAGAGCATTGGGTAATCAGGGCAAAATCAATTTTGTCGGAGAACAGGAATACTTAACGTATATAGACGGAATGATATTTGGTGACAGCCCTCAAGAAGGTATTCTTAGGAAGAATAATTTTTATCATGAAGGTCTCGGTTTTGCAGTCAATTTTCCGAAAGATTGGAATGTTACTAATCTGCCCGATCGTATCCTGCTTGCCTCGGCAGATAATAAAGCACTAATGCATATTTCTGCTGAACCTCGCGAAAAAAAACTTTCCGCGAGAAATTTTATGATTCAACGTCTGGGCTTGACCAACCTCAGCGATGAAAGCGTATTGAATGTTAACGGTCTAAAAGCGCACAGCGGCATTTCCGTGATTAAAAGTAGTATCGGGCAAAGACCGACAAGATTTACGATTGTGTATCTGGACCAACATGCATTTATATTTGCTGGCATGACGCAGGAGGCAAAACAGATAAGAAACTATGATAAGTTTTTTCTGGATACTGCAAACAGCTTTCGTCGTCTCAATGAAAAAGACCAGCAATTTGCTAAACCATTTCGAATCGCCGTAAAACAAACTGATGGCAAAACCAATTTTTCCACATTAGCCAAGACTGTGCCTTTAGATAAATATCCAGAAGAACAAATCCGATTGCTCAACGGAAAATTCCCAAATGGCAATTTAACGCCTGGAGAATGGCTAAAAATTATCCAGTAATCTCAAATTGTTTCTAGATAATTTGTGTAAGTGATTGCCTGCACTATTCTTATTTTTTATCCACATATCACTGTGGATAACTATGTGGAAACAATTTTTCTGGTTACAGCTTAAAAATTACTCTTTTACGCACTTTATTCATATTTTCTATTCAATAACATAAATAAAATACATAAATAACAACGACTTATGTTTTTAATCGGT
>JBCCHP010000119.1:0-4515 GCA_039028675.1 Pseudomonadota bacterium
CTCGTATCGAGCAATCAGAAATTGCTGACAATTGCCAGATTGGTCCTTTTGCCCACCTGCGCCCAGAATCAAAGTTAGCAGATGATGTTAAGATTGGTAGTTTTGTAGAAATTAAAAAAAGTACTTTGGCAAAAGGAGCTAAAGCAAATCATTTAGCATATGTAGGCGATGCCAGCGTTGGAGAAAGAGTTATTATTGGAGCTGGTGCTATTACCTGTAATTATGATGGTAAAAATAAACATCAGACTATTATTGAAGAAGATGCTTTTAATGCAATTGAATCCTATTCATTAAATGAAAATGGGCAGATTGATACAACCTTTAGTTTTAATAAAGGTAGTTTTGATGGGGAGAAAAAAAGCTATAACCCGACTGGTTATGTGGTAGATAAAAAAACAAATGCAATATGGGGTATGCAGTTTATTTGGCCGTTTAAAGCTGATTATCGAATTATTTATTTGAGCGATGACTATTCAATAACTATTATTGGTCGCAATAAGCGAGATTATGTTTGGTTAATGGCAAGAGAACCTATCATCCCGGAACAGCACTATGATTCATTAATCGAATTTATTGGCGAACAAGGTTACGACATTCAGAAAATTAATAAAGTGCCACAAAAAGGATAAGTCTAACCTTAAAAAATTTACTTATCGTCAGGATCATAACCCAAATTAGGCGACAACCAACGCTCAGTTTCTTCAACAGTCATACCTTTTCGTACTGCATAATCCTGAATCTGGTCACGATTAATTTTCCCGAGGCCAAAATAACGCGAATTTGGATGAGAAAAATATAACCCCGAAACAGCTGCAGTTGGATACATGGCATAAGATTCAGTTAAACTAATACCGGTATTGTTTTCTACATCGAGTAAGTCCCAAATTAATGGTTTTTCAGTATGATCCGGGCAGGCTGGATAACCCGGAGCAGGGCGTATGCCCTTATATTTTTCATTGATTAGTGCTTCATTATCGAAAGCTTCATCATTGGCATACCCCCAGAACTCTTTACGGATTCGCTCGTGTAGTCGTTCAGCAAACGCTTCGGCAAGCCTATCAGTAATCGCTTTTAGCATGATGGCTTTATAATCATCATGCTCAGACTCAAATTCATTTATCTTTTCTTCCATGCCAAATCCACAGGCTACTGCAAAGGCACCAATATAATCTGCTTTACCGGAATCTGCCGGTGCAATAAAGTCAGCTAATGCATGATTTGCCTGACCAGGAGGTTTTTGAGTCTGTTGTCTTAATGAATGCAATCGAATTAATTCATCACGTCTCGAATCATCTTTAAAGATCAACATATCGTCATGTTCAATACTATTAGCCGGGAACAAACCATAAATGCCATTAGCCGTAAACCATTCTTCATCAATTAACTGTTCTAGCATAGTTTTAGCGTCGTGATAAAGTTGAGTTGCTTCTCTACCTACAATTTCATCATCGAGTATTCGTGGAAATCGACCAGCTAATTCCCAGGCAACAAAGAACGGTGTCCAGTCTATATAATTTGCTAACTCTTTTAATGAATATTCAGTCAATACATGTATGCCAATATGTGCTGGCTTGACAGGATCATGTTCTGACCATTCTGTTTTAAATGAATTCTTTCTGGCATCTTCAATTGATAACCAGTTTGTCTTTGCCTGTTTGCCCTTATGTCGTTCTCGGAGCGTTTCGTATTCCAACTGTACTTCTTTTGCGAATTCCGGTCTTAATTCATTGCTGACCAATTTTGTAGAAACGCCTACTGCACGTGATGCATCTTTAACATGTACAACAGCCTGGTCGTAATTTTGATCAATCTTAACTGCAGTATGTGCACGAGATGTAGTAGCGCCACCTATCATAAGCGGAATACTAAATTCCTGACGCTCCATTTCTTTGGCAACATGTACCATCTCATCTAACGAAGGCGTAATTAAACCGCTAAGACCAATAATATCTGCATTTTCTTCTTTAGCTTTATCAAGAATTTTTTGAGCAGGTACCATTACACCCATATCAACCACATCAAAGTTATTACATTGCAAAACAACACTGACGATATTCTTGCCTATATCATGCACGTCACCTTTAACGGTTGCCATGATGATTTTGCCCTTACTATTGCCAGTATCACCTGAACGTCTTTTTTCTTCTTCGATATAGGGAATTAAATAAGCGACGGCTTTTTTCATTACACGTGCACTTTTAACCACTTGTGGCAAAAACATTTTTCCAGAACCAAATAAATCACCGACAACATTCATGCCATTCATTAATGGCCCTTCAATCACTTCTAATGGCTTATCAAATTGTTGGCGTGCTTCCTCTGTATCTTCTTCAATATAATCTGCAATACCTTTTACCAACGAATGTGTTAAACGATCCTGAGTTGCTTGTTCACGCCAGCTAAGATCAACTTTCTTTTCTTTTGTTTTACCTTCTTTGACGGTATCTGCAAACTCAACAAGTCTATCAGTGGCATCATCTCGTCGATTCAGTAACACATCTTCAATATGTTCGAGTAATTCATTAGGGATATCATCATAAATACCGAGTTGTCCTGCATTAACAATGCCCATATCCATGCCTGACTTTATGCCATGATAGAGAAATGCTGCATGCATAGCCTCACGTACCGGGTTATTCCCTCGAAAAGAAAATGACACATTGGACAAACCGCCACTGACTAAAGCATGAGGCAATCCTTCCTTAATATCCTGTGTCGCTTCAAAAAAAGAAACAGCATAATTATTATGCTCTTCCATGCCAGTTGCGACAGTGAGGATGTTCGGATCGAAAATAATATCTTCAGGCGGGAAATCAATCTTTTCGACCAACAGGTCATAAGAACGTTTACATACTTCAAAACGTCGTTCTGTCGTATCAGCCTGACCGGTTTCATCGAATGCCATGACAACTACTGCCGAGCCATAACGTTTGACTAGTCTCGCTTGAGCTAGAAATTTTTCTTCACCTTCTTTCAAACTTATGGAATTAACAATGCCCTTACCTTGCAAGCAACGTAGACCTGATTCAATCACTGTCCATTTGGAAGAATCAATCATCACAGGCACACGACTAATGTCAGGTTCAGAGGCTAACAAATTGATAAATTCAGACATTAGCCGTTCTGATTCGAGCATGCCTTCATCCATACAGATATCGATCACTTGGGCGCCATTCTCTACCTGCTGCCTGGCCACTTCCAAGGCAGCTTCAAGATCTTCTTCTTCCTTTATCAATCGCAAAAACTTTGGTGATCCCGCAACATTAGTTCGTTCACCTACATTAACGAAATTGACATCAGACGAAATATTGAAAGCCTCAAGACCGCTTAAGCGCTGTATCTTTTTTATTTCGGGTGTTTGTCTTGGTGATAAATCATTTACAACATCTGCCATCACCTTTATATGAGCAGGCGAGGTACCACAACAACCACCTACAATATTGAGCAGACCTGATTGCGCCCATTCTTTTATATGTTCCCCCATTGGTTCTGGATCAAGATCATATTCACCAAATTCATTCGGTAAGCCGGCATTAGGATGGGCACTGATAAAAGTATCAGCACATGATGAAAGCTCTTCAATATATTGCCTGAGGTCTTTTGGTCCTAATGCGCAATTCAAACCGATGGTTATTGGGTTTGCATGTCTAACTGAGTTCCAGAAAGCTTCTGCAGTCTGACCCGTCAATGTACGACCAGATGCATCAGTAATTGTCCCTGATACCATAATAGGTCGATTGATATTGTTATTATCGAAATATTGATCAATCGCAAACAATGCAGCTTTGGCATTTAAGGTATCAAATACAGTCTCAACAAGAATAATATCTGCGCCACCATCTATTAAACCGTTTAATGCCTCAGTATAGGATTCAACCAATTCCTGATAAGTAACATTTCGGTATCCTGGATTATTGACATCAGGTGAAATTGAACATGTGCGATTAGTAGGTCCGATTACACCTGCTACATATCTAGGTTTCTCAGGCTGTTGTTCCTCAAATTCATTAGCGATTTCTCGTGCAAGTTCAGCGCTGACTTTATTGAGTTCATAAACCAATGGCTCCATTTGATAATCAGCCATGGCAATGGAAGTAGAGTTAAATGTATTTGTTTCGACGATATCAGCGCCTGCTTCAAAATATGCATGATGAATAGACTTAATGATATCGGGACGTGTCAGTGATAATAGATCGTTATTACCCTTTACATCGCAAGGATGATCTACAAATCGTTCGCCGCGATAGTCGTCTTCTTCCAGATGATAGGATTGAATCATCGTGCCCATTGCGCCATCCAGTATCAGGATGCGTTCGGCCATGAGTTGTCTTATCTGTTCGGTTTTATCTGTCATTTCGCTTATCACATACATCTTTTTTTAAGCGATTGACTAACTGATGGTTGATCAACTCGCTTAGTTTTATGTTAAGCGAGCGCGGTTCGAAAATACGTAAAAACTGAGCCTGGCTTTGAGTCTCATTTTACCACTACGAGGTTCTTGCCAAGTTTACCTTC
>JBCCHP010000120.1:0-4480 GCA_039028675.1 Pseudomonadota bacterium
CGATTTTTAAATATATAAATTTTTAGGAGATGGTTGGATCTTGTTATTACCAGAAAATACAAATGGCGACGAAGTATTAACACTGATGTATAACATAAGTAGTATGTACTATTATTATCATTGGAAGAATATTGACCCAATATTAAATATAGATGTTGATATAACTGGCGTGAATTTTGGTGTAGATAAAGGTACGTTAATATCAACATTTATGCATAATAAAAGAGAGTATATAGGAAGAGCTTTAAATGTTGCTGCAAGGTTACAAGGATCGATAAGTCAGAATGACAATGCTCCACAATATAAAGTGCTTATGACTAATAGTGTATATAATGATTTCGATACTAATGCGAAAAATATTATAAAGAATGAATATGTAGTAGAGGACGTTAGACGTACCTTAAAAAATGTACAAGCAGAAAAGGATTTTAGATGTAAAAAAATAATTTTAGATAAAGAATAGTATTACTTTTTTTAATTCATATTCTTATTGTTAAGTTATTTTGATGAATCTATCTGTCTTGCAAGATAACGTTGAAATTGCCAGATAGGTTCCTCCAGCTCACTTAGTGGTCCAGGTTTATATACTGCAGACCTCAAGCCTGATTGTAATGCAGTACAGACTTCCATATCTTCCAAATGAAATTTGATCATTAAATCAACCTGTTCTTGTAATGTTGATTCATAGTTATCCATGCGTTTTGAGTCGGGATGAAGTAATAAGGTTGTTAATAACTTCATCTCGCCAGCACTTGTAGGTTGTAAGCGATACCAATAGACGCGATCAGCTGCAACAAATAATAAAAATGTTGGCGTCGCCAGATGCACCGACCATTCCAGATAATCTTCATCATTCAAATCAGGTATAGGGACGAAATCAATTAATTGAGGTTTGCCGGCTTTCACTTCTTTTTGTAATTGTTGTGCGAGGGGTAAATGGCAAACCTGAAAAAAATCTGCTTCAGGTTCACTCCAACAATATTGTGCCGGTAAGGTTGGTTGAAATACGGTGCGGTGAGCACCAACGTGATGATACGGTTCCATAAAATTCTCAACCAATACTTTCCAGTTAAAGGCACAATCCCATTCCTTTTCCGCTACCATCTCCATGTCTGCAATATTCCAGCGACCAATAAAATCTTCCAGTCCACCGAACTGTTCAATTAATGGTTCACATTCGCCACTAAAATCGACAAACACAAATCCTTGCCAAATTTCACTTCTAAACTCATGTAATTGTAATTGTTCATTTTTTACTTCTTCATGATCTTTCATGAAGGGCGCACCTTTTAGTTTGCCATCCAGGTTGTAGACCCAATGATGATAAGGGCAACGAAACTGCTTACAGTTACCCGATGCGGGATGCCCAAATTCTGGTGGCATGATGTCCATACCACGATGCACGCACACGCGCGAGTAAACATGTATTTTGCCCTTACTATCGTGAACCACGCTGATACGTTCATCCATAAAATCGAGATTGATATAATCACCGGGTTCGGGAATTTGCGAGATATGCGCCACACTTAACCAGTTACGTTTTAATATAGTGTCTTTTTCCCAGTTGAAATAATCCTCATCTGTATAGGCAGCAGCAGGCAGCGCTCTTGCCTTTTGCAACGGTAATTCAGCTTGTTTAATAATTGATTGCTGAATCGATTCGATCGTTGACGCTGTTCTAAACGTTATCTCTGCTGCTGACATGATTTATATCTCCAATTTTGTCGATATTTATTTTTAGTTATTAAAAAAATTATTAAAATGATCTTGTTCAGTTTGCATGCTCCATTGAACGACTTCCCACAAATCTGCCACCGGTTCTTTTGAATATGGTGTCAGGTGTAAGTAATCATCGCTACCGTATTCAGGCGTCATTGTGATGGTTTCAAAGCCTCTTTCTTTTTGCGATAACCAGATTTTTTCCCACCAACCCTGGTGTGCAGACACAAATCGTTCATACTCCGGTGCGGCAGGTTGTGGTACTTGCGGTCCTTGATCATATCCAACTCGACATTGAATATGATGCGCGCGTTCAATGACGGCTTGAAGACCTTCTTCTTCATCAATTAATCGCTCAGACACCACACACCAATGACTCAGATCAGTCGTCACAGGTATCTCAGGCATTGCTTGTAGAATGGCATAAGTCGACCAGGGTGAATAAAAACAACGTGTACGATGTGTTTCAAAACTGACCAAATAATTATATTGATCTGATAATGACAGGGCTTGTTCAAAAAACCGCAATGAATCATCCAGCGACCATGCGTCAAGTCCACCCATGCAATTGATAAATGGAATCTCCATTTCACAGGCCTGTACTCGTTTAAGTTCCGATTCAAAGCTGGCGATATGATCATCGACGGTTGCAGAACGAATCGGCACCCAATACGCATAAGGATCACTGCCACCCGTACATATCTCCGGGATAAATTTTAAATCATGTTCCTTCGTTACTTGATTTAAAGCTTGTAACTCACCAGGTTCCTCGGGCACATGCCCTTCGAGCCCGTTGAATCCCGCTGCTTTAGCTTGTACTGCTATTTCAGTAATCGTTCCAATAGCACCCCAAAAGGGACGATAAAATTCAACGTTCAATCTATTTTTTCCTCATCTCTCATTAATGACATCACATGATGCTCAACAGCTCGATAATCGGGATGATCATAAAGCGCTTCTTTAGTCGCTAATCGGCCATCTTTTTTAAATGCAGGTGTTAATACTTCTTTTACCCTGCCAGGTTTTATCGAGAGAAAAACAATCTCGTCACCAAGAAACAGGGCTTCATCAATATCATGTGTCACCATCATTACGGTTATGTTTTCACGTTCAGCGATTTCGAGCAGTAACTCCTGCATTTGCCAGCGAGTCACAGCATCCAGTGCGCCAAAGGGTTCATCCATTAGTAACATAGATGGATAGACAGACATGGCTCTTGCTATAGCAACACGTTGTCGCATCCCACCTGACAATTGATTAGGAAAGGCGTTAGCAAAATCTGTCAGTTTTACTCGCTCTAGAAAATGATCAACGACACCTTCAGCAATGGTGCGATGCTCACTATTAATTTTTAATCCATACTCAACATTTTGCCTGACAGTTAACCATGGGAAACAGGTATAACTTTGAAAGACCATGCCTCTATCTCTTGCCGGTCCTTTTATTAATGCGTCATCAATGAATATCTCACCACTACTGGTCTGATCAAGACCGGCGATTAATCTAAGTAATGTAGACTTACCACAACCTGACGGGCCTAATAACACGCAGATGTTATTTTTATTAGCAGTAAAACTGATATTCTCAAGTACATGTAAATTTTTACCCGAGCGTGTCGGATAAAATTTATTTACATTCTTTACTTCCAGAAATGTTTTATTTTCTGCAGGCAGATCAGACACACCTTTTTCAGAAAAAGGTGTGTCATCCGCATCATTATCAGATGCTAAATCAGGCGCTTGTTGCAAGCTTACGATTGAATTCATTTGTTATTCAAGAATCGCTTGCATGGGTCTCATATCAATACCTGCAGTAGGCGGCAACATCTCTTTCATGACGCCAAATTTAACCCACCATTCATTGGTTAATTTCCAATGGGCATTGATACCTTCTTCACCACCTATTGGCACAGGGCCATCTTTTAATTTCATGAAACGTGCGGATTCATCAAGCGTAAAAGGCCAGAGTCCGCCGATGTTTGCCTGGCCGTTTCCGTCTGCTCCAATCACCAACTCAACATCTGCAACCGGAAATTGCAGCGCTTTAGCAATGATCGCATTACCTTCTGTTGGATTCGCTTTCCACCAATCCACCGCAGAGTAATACGCTTTCATCGCTGCCGCTGCTGCTTCGGGCTTGCTATCGATGAACTCTGTGCCCATGTACATGCCATCAGCAAGTAAGGCAGTACTGCGCCAATATTCTTCATCGGATGTAGCAACAACACGAGAACCTTCCAGATTTTTTACTACATTTGTGCCGAAGGGCTCCCAGAATTCGCCAGCAGATACCTCTCCACTGACCATCGCGCCTACGGCATCGTCCATGATCAAATTCACGTAGGTAACATCATCAAACTTCAAACCATTTTCTTCTAACCAGATACCCATATAAATCTGTGTTAAGCCACCTTCCATGACGGCTACTTTTTTACCTTTTAATTCAGCAGGATCTTTAATATCCGGCGCCAGGATAATCTTGTCGGTTCCGATTGAAGGGTTGGTATAAGCGACCAGTTTTACCGGCACACCTTCTTCAGCAGCGATCGGACCATATTCAACTGTACTGCTGGTAATATCTAATTGTCCTGCAGCCATCGCCGCAAAACTTTCATATGGATCTTCAATAATTTTGATATCAAGTTCGATACCTTCAGCTAATCCTTTTTCTTTAGCGATAAACCAGAAGCCATAACCCGGCCAGGAAAAAAGTGATACGCGAACGGTTTCTGCAGCATTCACATGCGTTGTACTTATCGAAA
>JBCCHP010000121.1:0-4447 GCA_039028675.1 Pseudomonadota bacterium
CAAGCGTTGATATCAGTACTGGACGTGTTGAGCTATCAGAGATGCTCGAGTCATCCAGAGTGGATGACGTATTAGTACAATATCAACCTGCCGAAATACTTATCAGTGATAATATTGATATAGAACTTAAGTCGAGTAATTCCTTCTGTATCACAACGCAATCAGACATCTATTTTTCCAGTAAATCAGCTAGTCGTTTAATTAAACAACAATACTCCATAAAACATCTGGATGGTTTTGATGGGCTTGAACTTAAAAATGCGATCAATGCATTTGGTGGTCTTTTACATTATTTACAAGAAACCCAAAAAACCTTATTGCCGCATATAAAACCACCTGTCGTAGTAAATGATGATGCCTTTATAAAATTGGATGCTGTTAGCAGACGTAATCTGGAACTGGATTCTTGCTTGATGAAAGATGCGTCGCATTCATTATTAAATGTGATTGATACCACATCTACTGTAATGGGGAGTCGATTACTACGGCGCTGGATACAACAACCGATACGCGATCAACATGAACTCAATCTTCGCTATGATGCTGTCGACCATTTGCTTAATAATTTTGTACATCGAGATTTTCATGAAGATATGCGTCAGATCTGCGACATCGAACGTATCCTGGCTCGCATTGTTTTGCGCTCCGCTAAGCCTCGCGATTTAATTCAATTAAAAAATAGTCTGAGCCAATTACCTAACATCAAACAACGTCTTGCCGCGCTTAATGGTCCTCGACTACAAGATTTATACCGCAGTTTGAATTTGCTACCTGAACTATATGAGCAACTACAACTTGCACTTGTAGAGGATCCTCCGATCACTATTCGTGATGGAGGTGTTATTGCTGACGGCTACGATGATGAACTCGATGAATTAAGAAAGCTGGATCAAAATGCTGACGAATTTTTACAATCACTTGAAAAACGCGAACAGGATAGAACAGGGATTAATGGTCTGAAGCTTGGCTTTAATCGTATACATGGTTACTACATTGAAATCAGCCGGCAGCATTCGGATTTGGTACCGGAAGATTATACGCGTAGACAAACACTTAAGGCTGCTGAACGTTTCATCACACCAGAATTAAAACAATTTGAAAATAAAGTATTAAGTGCACGTGAAAAATCATTAGCAAAAGAAAAAAGTTTATACGACTCTCTATTAATAGATATCGCGAGATTTATAGATGCATTACAAACCAATGCCGCGATATTAGCAGAGCTTGACGTCTATCTTTGTTTTGCAGAGATTGCCGAACAACACAATTACAACAAACCTGAGCTATGTCAGCAGAAATGTATTGATATACAAGGTGGTCGACACCCCGTTGTCGAACAAATTCAAACCAGTTCTTTTGTTAGCAACGATGTACAACTATCTGAAGCACGACAAATGCTCATTATTACTGGACCGAATATGGGTGGTAAATCAACCTATATGCGTCAAACTGCATTGATTGTCATACTCGCTCATATTGGGTGTTTCGTACCGGCAAACTCAGCCAGGATTGGAATCATCGACCGAATTTTCACACGAATCGGTGCTGCTGATGATCTGGCCAGTGGCCGATCAACCTTTATGGTAGAAATGACAGAAACAGCCAGCATTCTTAATAATGCGACCGAATACAGCCTGGTGCTAATGGATGAGATAGGTCGAGGTACAAGTACTTATGATGGGCTATCAATTGCATGGGCAAGCGCACAACATCTGGTATCAAGTATTCATGCATATTGTCTTTTCGCCACACATTATTTTGAGATGACGGCACTGCCCGATTCGTTTTCAGAAGCAATCAATGTACATATGGAAGCACTACAACATGGCGAAGAAGTTATCTTTCTACATAGTGTAAAACCAGGACCCGCCAACCAGAGTTATGGGATACATGTTGCCGCATTGGCAGGCGTACCGAATCAGGTAATAGAATTAGCAAAGAAACGATTGGACGAAATGGAAACAATCAATCGTGAGATTTCAGAAGATAGAGATCAACCTGATTTATTTGAACACGATGCGATATCCAGACGAATCAAAAAAATAAATCCAGATACTATCTCACCTCGAGAAGCGCTTACATTGCTTTACGAATTGCATGATCTAACCAAAGACGAATAACAGAAAAACTAGTTCCATGTTACAACCTGCCCGACTTACAGAACTTGTCTTGTTCGATCTTTTCCATTCACTTAGCAGTATGCGAAACATCATTTTTATCATTCCATATTTTCTTTTCTGGTTCATTATGTTTTACAGTATTAATGCAGAATCGATTGATTGGCTGAAGAGTATTGCGGGCATAGCTGCTGCAAGCTGGTTTTTGGGAAACAACGAATTAGCCAGTACATTGATACTCGAACGATCAGCGATAATATCGTTGTATTTAATTGTATCGATTGTTGTTATGCCTGTGTTCGTTATGTTTGTAACTAACAATCCATTTTCATCGCATTTGGCAAATGGCACATTTCGATTTTTATCCACGCGTGTAAGTCGCAATGAAATTTATTTTTCACGCATTTTTTCTTCTTTTTTAGTGATTAGTTTATGTCTACTGTTCACAACGATATGGGGTACTGTCATTGCAATTATTTATGATGACAAGTCATTAACTGAAATCATCGTGTTTGCATTTCAAACCTGGTTGATTCTGGTTATTTATTCAATACCTTTTATCTCATTTGTTTCCTGTCTTTCATCAATTACTCGCTCGGGCATGAGTAATTTATTTCTCTCCATTACGATCTATACGATTCTGGTGTTTATCATTTTGGGTTTTTATAAAGATTATGAATGGATCACCTTTCTACTACCAAGTGGTGTGAGACCTTATATGCTTGATATGTCATTTAACAGTCTCATGATTACTCTGGGTGTGTTATCGACATATACCTTGCTCTTTGGAAGTGTCGGCTGGTGGCGCTTCAGTAAGCAAGACATCTAACCATGATCGTTTGCCAATCTTTGACAAAACGCTATGGCAGCCTACGCGCACTGGATTCGCTTGATCTCGAAATTACTGGTGGTGATCCAGTCGGTCTTGTCGGGGCTAATGGTGCAGGCAAATCTACCCTATTTGCTACTCTATGTGGTTTTATCAAGCCGACCGCTGGTGAGGTTTCTATATTTGATCAGCCAGTCGATAGCCCAACACTCAAAGGAAAGATCGGTATCCTGCCGCAAGATGTGAATATGTTTAGAAACCTGAGTGTCTTTAAACAATTATGTCACTTTGCGAGATTGCAGGGTTATCGAAGACAAGAGGCAATCAATGAATCAAATCGCGTTTTATCTTTGATAGATATTAAACAGTTGGCCAAGCAATATCCTGAAACATTGAGTTTTGGACAACGGAAAAAAGTGATGTTGGCGCAAGCATTGATCGGTAATCCTGATTTAATTCTTCTTGATGAGCCCACATCTGGTCTGGATCCGGTTGCTGTCAATGACATTCATAAATTGTTTGGAGAAATCGGTCGTCAGGCTCAGCTGATTATTAGCTCCCATAATCTGGCTGAAATAGAGGATATTTGTCAGCAAATCATCGTCTTGAATAAAGGAAAGCTGGTAAAAACCAGTTCGATCAATGAGTTAAAACATGCAAATCAGTGTTTTAGTGTCACCCTTGATAGGCCGGCAAATAGCGTCATCGAACATTTGCAAGGGCTTGAAAATGTTGAACAAGTTCTGTTAAACGATGCAGACAATAAATTATTACAAATCTACTTCAATGGAAACAATGCGAATAAAATTCAAATAGCGATCATAAATAAACTAAATGATAATCAATTCAATGTCGTAGAAATTAGCCGTGGTGCAACATTAGCCGATGAAGTTTCAGAATTACTAAGAAGTAGTAATTAACCCTTTTTTGAGCAGCAAGATACGAGTATGATGCGCATCATTTCAAAACAAGAGTATTACAGGTACATCAATGCCATTTGTTGTTACAGAGAATTGTATAAAATGTAAATACACAGACTGTGTTGAAGTTTGTCCTGTCGATTGCTTTCATGAAGGACCCAATATGCTGGTGATTGATCCTGACGAATGCATCGATTGCACACTGTGTGAACCGGAATGCCCCGCAGAGGCAATTATGTCTGATGAAGATGTGCCTGATAACATGCAGGAATTTATTGAACTCAACGCTGAGTTATCCAAGGATTGGCCAGTCATTAATGAAATGAAAACGCCATTGAACAATGCTGATGATTGGAAAGATAAAACTGGAAAGATAGAACATCTCGAGCGGTAATTCATGCTGACTCATTAATTTCCAAGAGAAATTTTATTCAAGATTATATAAAAACGCCCGATATTTTCTAATACGGGCGTGTTTTTTGTTTTATTGTTTTTTGGGCTGGGACAAAAAAATAAAAAGGGAGCGGGGTTGTTAAAAAAAATATAAGAAATGGTTAAGCGGGGGATTAAATGGGAGGTGC
>JBCCHP010000122.1:0-4338 GCA_039028675.1 Pseudomonadota bacterium
ATAAAATGTTGCAACGCAATAGAATATTATCCTGCAGATTTTGTGATGTGAGTCGCATATAACTCGTTTTTGTATCAAATTATCATGAGGCGTTATTTAAAGATTTAAGCAATGCTACCAAATCAAATTACTGAAGAAACGCTGCTCTATCTCATCATTGGGATTCTAATTGGTGCCTTGTTTGTCTGGTTATTATTACGAAAAAAACTAACAACAACAGACGCACAACGATCAGCAGTACAACAACAATTAGCTGTCGAAACTGAACGTGTTCAACAAAAAGACGTACGTTTGGATGAAATATCACGTGAACTGGAACGCAGTGTTGCCAAAAGCCAATCGTTACAATCTGAGCTTGAGCAATACAAGGTCAATCTTGCAGAACTAAATACAACACTACAGGAAGAACGCAAACAAGCGGAAGAAAAACTCACCTTATTACAACAAGCAGAAAAGAAGATGACAGATGCGTTTGAAAACCTGTCTAATAAAATTCTGGAAGAGAAAAGTAAAAAATTTACGGATCAGAATAAATCACATTTAGGTGAAATTTTAAATCCGCTGCGAGAACAATTGGGCGACTTTAAAAAGAAAGTCGAAGATGTATATGAAAAAGAAACCAAAGAGCGCTTATCACTTTTTCATGAAATAACTCATCTTAAATCTTTAAATGAAAAAATGAGTCAGGATGCAATTAACCTGACTAATGCATTAAAGGGCGAAAGTAAGACTCGAGGCGATTGGGGTGAAGTTATATTAGAAAAGGTACTGGAGCATTCCGGCTTAAGAAAAGATCGAGAATATCAAATCCAGCCAGCTTATAAGGATGAAGAGAACCGTCATTTCAGACCCGATGTAGTGGTACATTTGCCTGATAATCGCGATGTAATCATCGATTCCAAAGTCTCGTTAGTCGCTTATGAACGCTACTATGCGGCTGATGATGAGCAGGAAAAAAAGCATG
Source organism: Pseudomonadota bacterium (assembly GCA_039028675.1). GTDB lineage: Bacteria > Pseudomonadota > Gammaproteobacteria > Eutrophobiales > Eutrophobiaceae > JANQNX01. The sequence continues at coordinate 965 of JBCCHP010000122.1, forward strand.
CGTTAAGTGAACATATAAAATCAATAAAGACGCATATCAGTAGCTTGTCAAAGAAAAATTATGAAGAACTCACGGGTATGAACTCACTGGATATGGTGTTGATGTTTGTCCCGATTGAGCCAGCATTAATGCTGGCGTTGGAAGAGGACGACACCTTATTTCAGGATGCATTTAAACAAGGGCTATTTCTTGTCAGTCCTTCCACGCTAAGCATGAATTTGCAGATCATTCATAATATCTGGCGTAATGAATATCAAAATCAAAATGCAAAAGAGATTGCAAAAAGCGCAGGTAACCTTTATGACAAGTTTGTCGGTTTTGTCGAATCACTGGAAGATGTGGGTGATAAATTGGACAAGGCGAAAGAATCTTATGCAACTGCTTTTAACCGTTTAACGGATGGACATGGAAATCTGGTTGCAAGGGTAGATAAGATTCGCGAACTTGGTAGTTTAAAAACCAAAAAAAGTCTATCCGCTGAATTATTGCAAAAGGCCTTGCCTGACTCTAAGAACAATACGAACGAATGAGCACAGAGAGTAACTCTCCGATTAAAGGCAGGGGAAGTGCCAGTCAACCTGATGCCCGTTACTTGTCGCAAACGCGAGAATCAATCGAAGATGGTTGGGAAAAACAACTGGAAGAATCAAAACTGACTACCTCAGTCTTACCAGAAAAAGCAAAATCAATTATTGCCAGAAATCAATCACCGGATATTCCATTTTCACAATCGATCAATCCTTATCGAGGTTGTGAGCATGGTTGTATTTATTGTTATGCCAGACCGGCACATGCGTATATGGATTTGTCTCCTGGTCTCGATTTTGAAAGTAAACTCTTTTACAAACTCGATGCTGTGCAATTGTTAGAAAAAGAAATTGCTGCGAAAAATTATCAATGCAGTCCAATTGCGCTGGGCAGTAATACCGATCCGTATCAGCCGATTGAACGACAATATCAAGTGACTCGGCAAATCATTGAGCTTTTAAAAAAATACAAACATCCATTAACCATCGTCACGAAATCCAGTTTGGTAGAGCGTGACATCGAACTACTTGCTGACATGGCACAGAAAAATCTGGTTAGGGTTTTTATTTCTATCACTACACTTGATAATTCATTGATGCAAAAGATGGAACCCAGGGCAAGTTCGCCAGCAAGAAGACTAAAAACATTACATCGCTTGCATGAAGCAGGTATATCTACTGGCGTCATGTTTGCGCCAGTTATTCCTTTTATCAATGATAAAGAGATGGAAACGATACTGGAACAAGCCGCAGCAGCTGAAGTAAAAACAGCTAGCTATGTATTGTTACGCTTACCTCATGAGATAAAAACTCTATTTCGGGAATGGCTGGAAATTCATTATCCTTTAAAAGCAGCGCATGTTATGAGTTTGATTCAACAAACACGAGGCGGGAAGGATTATGATGCATCGTTCGAGCAACGATTAATTGGGACAGGTCAATATGCCCATATAATAAAAAAACGATTTGTTACAGCATGTAAACGGTACAAAATTAATAATAGCGAACAGGTAAAACTGGATTGTTCGCAATTCCAGCAACCTGTGTTGCGTGGTCAACAAATTGATCTATTTTGATTCCTAGCGACGAAGGATTGCAATCCAGCGATAGATATTCAATAAACTTGCAAAGGAAGCAGCGACATAGGTTAATGCTGCCGCAGTGAGAATTTTTCTCGCAACAGGTAGCGCGGATTCGGGTAAGTAATTACCCTCTTTCAAAATCGGTAAGGCACGGTCAAAACTGGCGTTAAATTCAACAGGCAATGTAATTAAATGCAAAATTATGGGTAATGTCATCAGTGTTATACCACTCGCTAATACGCCAAGATGTAAAACTGGAATGCGGGTAATCAAAAATAAAAAAGGCAGGCTGACTAACAATACCGATGCATATCTTTCGGTCACCAGAGCAATTCTGGCCAATCGACTTCGAAGTAAAAGCGGTTGGTAAGACTCAGCATCTTGCAAGGCATGACCAAATTCATGTGCTGCAATGGTTACCGCAGTTAAAGACTTTCCGTTAAAGTGTTGCTCAGATAATCGTATGGCTTTAGCTTCTGGATCATAATGATCACCTTCGTATTCTATTGCCTCGACTGTTACATTTTCGAGGTTAAATTTACTTACCAGATGTGATGCCAGTTCACCACCTGTACCAGGCATGCTATCAATATCATTGTTATATTTTTTCATGATGTGTTTTACCCAGAATTGCGGCGCAAACACAATCAATAAAATAAGTAAAATAATAAATGCAGCTAACATATAAGCCCATGTTAATATCCTGAGTAAAACTCATCAATCCAAGCAAAAAAATAATGACGACGCCGCTGGAAAAATATCAACAAGACCTGACAAAAGCAGGATTTAGTAAAGATGCCGAGCAGGAAAAAGCAGCTCAAATGCTACAACAGTTATACGAAGAATTAATTAGGCGTCAACAACATACACAGGGTCTGTTTAATAAGCTCCAGTCATTTGCAGGGTTAAATCATGAACATCAAATAAAGGGTATTTATTTTTGGGGTGGTGTGGGCCGAGGTAAGACCTATATGGTTGATACTTTTTATGACTGTTTGCCCTTTGAGAATAAATTGCGTAGTCATTTTCATCGATTCATGCAGTCCATTCATAAAGAACTTAAAACACTTAAGAATGTAGAGAATCCATTAACCATTGTGGCAGATCGGCTGGCAGAAAAAACGCAGGTGTTATGTTTTGATGAGTTTCATATTTCGGATATTACCGATGCCATGCTTCTGGGTAATTTATTGGCTGCATTATTTGACCGTGGTGTCGTATTAATTACCACATCAAATCAGCACCCGGATGACCTGTATAAGGGTGGCTTACAGCGAGAGCGATTTTTACCTGCTATTGACCTGATAAAAGAACATACCAAAGTCGTTAATCTGGATGCCGGCATTGATTACCGATTGCGCTACTTAAATCAAGCTGAAATCTATCATATACCTTTGGATGACAAGGCTTCATCTATGTTATCTGAACACTTTCAGCATATGTCACCAGATGAAGGTGTTGATCATATGATGCTCGAAATTGAAAACCGCCAGATTCCAACAGTTCGATGTGGAGCGGGCGCCGCATGGTTTGAATTTAACGCCTTATGTGATGGACCCAGAGGTCCTGCCGATTACATTGAGATTGCAAGACAGTTTCACACTGTTTTGGTAGCCAATATTCCGATAATGGATGATATGCAAAATGATTTGGCAAAGCGTTTTATTACGATGGTGGATGAATTTTATGATCGTCATGTCAAATTAATCGCAACCGCCGAAGCAAATCCGGAACAGCTATATCAGGGCAAACGCTTAGCTCAGGA
>JBCCHP010000123.1:0-4278 GCA_039028675.1 Pseudomonadota bacterium
AATTTAGTGACTTAGAGACTTCTGGCTAACCTGAAACCGGCATGCTGGAAAAAATGTCTTCTGAACCATAAGCGGTAAAACTGGGGTCCCTGGTAGCTGACACCATAAATATTGAAAAAATGATCTGGGTAGGTTGTTATAAAGTCATGTAAGCAAGATAAGGTAATAGATAAAAATAACAATATACAGACTTGTGCAAATCCACCTTTAAACGACCATAAATAAACCGGCATAAAAAAAGCGGTGCGTGTACCAGCAATAATATTTTGAAAAAATTTGCTCAACATAACACTTGTCTGAATTACCTTTTTACAGGCTATAGCGACTCTAGCATGGAAAAGGTATCATAAAGTTATCTATTTACATTGAAATTTTACTTCTAGTTGACGAATAAATAATGAGTATGCACGATCGAGACGGCCTTATCTGGATGGATGGCGAATTTATTGACTGGCGCGAAGCAAAAACACACGTGTTAACTCACACCTTGCACTATGGTATGGGCGTGTTTGAAGGAGTGCGTGCATATCAAACAAATAAGGGTACTGCGATCTTCCGCTTACAAGAACATACTGATCGACTGTTTCGGTCAGCACATATACTCAGTATGCCAATGCCGTATAGCAAAGAAGAAATCAATACGGCCTGCCTTGAGGCAGTCGGCAAAAATAATCTGAACAGCGCCTATATCAGACCCATGTGCTTTTATGGCTCTGAAGGCATGGGATTAAGGGCTGACAACCTGCAAGTACATGTGATCGTTGCCGCATGGTCTTGGGGCTCATATCTGGGCAAAGAGGGTCTGGAAAATGGTATTCGTATCAACACATCCTCATATACTCGTCATCACGTGAACATCACCATGTGCAAGGCCAAGGCAAATGGCAATTACATGAATTCAATGCTCGCATTACAGGAGGCATTAGCCGCAGGAGTCGATGAAGCATTGTTACTTGATAATGAAGGATATGTTGCCGAAGGTAGCGGCGAAAATGTATTTATAGTCAGAAATGGCAAGCTTTACACTCCAGATCTGACATCGGCACTGGAGGGAATTACGCGTGATACGATTATGATCTTTGCCGAAGAACATGGCATCGAAGTGATAGAAAAGCGCATTACCCGAGATGAGGTGTATGTAGCGGACGAGGCATTTTTTACGGGTACAGCAGCAGAGGTCACACCTATCAGAGAGTTGGATGGCAGACAAATTGGTAGTGGCAAGCGCGGACCCGTAACTGAGAAATTGCAAAAACAATATTTTGACTGTGTGCAGGGAGCACTGAAAAAATATGACAATTGGCTTAGTCTTGTCTAGCGGGGGCAATGATGTCAGATGCTGAAAAGATTAAAGCTGAAACCAACACAAGTGAACAAACAGTTTTTTATATTCAGCCAGATCAATTACCGCTACATTGCCCTTTACCTGAAATGAGTTTGTGGAATCAACACCCGCGCGTATTTTTACCAATAGAAGATAGTGGTAGTGAAAAATGCCCCTATTGCGGGTGTGAGTTCATACTCGAAGATAATTAATCAGAGCGCGCAATGCCTTCGACCATTTGGCGTTTTACTGACGGTAAAGCCGGTCATGACTCACAAAGTGTTGGTTTATGTCGCGCATTGAACAGACAAGCTGGCGCGGCTTACATTGATATTCCGGTAACGGAATGTAAGCGAAACTTGTTCAATATACTGTTCAAGCGTTTTCCTTTTGGCGAAAATCTGAGCCCGCCTGATATTGTAATGGGCGCAGGTCATGCGACACATTTGCCTATGCTGGCTGCTGCCCGATTTTATCAGTGCAAATCAATTCTTCTTATGAAGCCCGGGCTCCCAACAACATTATTTGATTTTTGTCTGATACCGAAACATGACAAACCTCGATCAGGTAACAATATTATTCCAACCAATGGTGCATTAAACGATATACAAGCAAATAAAGAAAAAGATGAAAATCTGTTACTCATCCTGCTTGGCGGACATTCGAGACATGTTAAATGGGAAGATGAAATCGTCATTAAGCAGATTAGACAAATTGTAGAGCACAGCAATCAAACAAATATTATTTTGATTGGATCGCGAAGAACACCGGAACAGATTTTTAATAACGAGCTGATAAACAATTCTAGCAAGATTACAGTTTATCGCTCGCATGATTTACCTCGTAGTAAATTAATTAACCATATATCAAAAGCGACAAATATTTGGATAACGATTGATAGCATCTCTATGATTTATGAATCATTAAGCAGTGGCGCAAATGTGGGTTTAATTGATATGAAGACTACGAGTAATAACAAGATTAACAAAAATACCAAACTACTTATTGATAAAAAACTCGTAATTACGGTAAATGATTGGTTGGAAAGTGGCGTTTTTTACAAAACGGATAATTTTAATGAAGCAGAAAGATGTGCTGAATTATTAATACAAATGAAATGTTTTGAGTAAAGCTGAAGAACATTTTTACCAAACAATAATGATAAAAAATAAATTCCAATCCGAACAAAAATGCAGAATATTTCATTAAATGTATTACAACTTTTGCCCGCACTTGAAGTCGGCGGTGTCGAACGAGGAACCCTCGAGATTGCAAAATCATTAATCATTAATGGTCATGGTTCCCATGTCATCTCTGCTGGTGGAAGCATGGTAAAAGAGCTTGAGCAAGACGGCAGTCAACACTATGAATTATCAATAGGCAAAAAATCCCCCTTCACTTTTATGCAATATCGAGCAATAAAAAAATATATTCTCGATCATGAGATTAATGTTTTGCATGTGCGCTCACGTATGCCGGCGTGGGTGACTTATTTGGCAATAAGCTCCTTATCTGCTGATAAAAGACCTGTGCTAGTCTCAACCGTGCACGGCCCTTACTCTGTCAATTTTTACAGTAAAATTATGATGCGGAGTGATCGCATCATTGCGATTTCTGACTATATTAAAGACTATATTATGAGCAATTATCCTGACATAGATAAAAATAAAATATCTTTAATACATCGTGGGGTTGATAACCACGTTTATCATCCTGAACGAGCTACTCCAGATAACTGGGCACCACCATGGAAAAGCGGGGTGTCATCTACTACAAAAATTATTACACTGCCTGGCAGAATCACACGCTGGAAAGGTCAAGCAGACTTTGTCGACATTATTCATCAATTAGTCAACGAGGGAATGGATGTTCATGGTGTTATTGCTGGCGGTGCTGAAAAAAGAAGACAGGCATTTTTGAGTGAGTTAAAGGAAAAAGTGAACAAGTTGCAATTAGATAAACATGTTTCGTTTATTGGTCAACGCAAGGACATGCAAAACATTATGCAGGCATCTGATGTCGTGCTTTCGTTAGCAAAAATTCCGGAAGCGTTTGGTAGAACGGCATTAGAGGCTTTGGCATTGGGCACCCATGTTGTTGCATATGATCATGGCGGGGCGCATGAAGTGTTATCTGAACTCTTTCCGGCAGGTTTATGCGAGCCAAATAATCTTGTCGATGCCAATGCTAAAATACAATTTATCCTGAATAATAATTTAAGTATTAAGAGTAATGAAAAATTTACGTTACAAAGTATGATTGAACGTACATTACAATTATATAAAGACGCTGTTTATATAAATAGCCAGGGACAATAAGTTGGATATATCTCCATCGATAACGAAACGCGCTCCTTTAATATTATGGCTGAAAGAATACTGGCCAGCTTTGTTAATGTTGCTTGCCTTTTTTGGATTCATCAGCAAATCACTCTTTCAATACCCTATCGGTATCATGGCGATATTGGGTATTATTTCTATCTGCAAAAATCCTCGCCTGGTGTTACAGGATAATTTGTTAAAAAGTTACTGCCTTATTTTCATGGCGATCTGGATACCAATGCTTATTTCAACCATTGATGCATATCATATGGAACGAAGCTTGCGTACAACAATGGGATATTTACGATTTTTATTTGCCGGGTTTTTTATCATTCAGGCTTTAGCTGAAAAACCTACTAGAATAAATTTTGTTACAAATGGCATCGCCTTCATGGTTAGCTTTTGGGTTATCGACGCGACGATTCAGTTTTTCATTGGTGTTGATTTATTTGGCTATCCGGAAATTCCTGGTCATATCGCAGGGATGTTTTATCCGGAATTACAACTGCCCCATATCTGCTCAATATTAGCAGCATTTCTATTGTTGTTTATTTACCAAAATATCAATAAATCCTGGTGGCCATTTTTATTGCTACTACCCCTGTTTTTTATCATCTTTGTAGCAGGACGGCG
>JBCCHP010000124.1:0-4105 GCA_039028675.1 Pseudomonadota bacterium
ATTACTAAAGAGGTAGTTAACATGGCAACAGGAACCGTTAAATGGTTTAACGAATCAAAAGGGTTCGGATTTATCACCCCTTCTGATAACAGCAAAGATGTATTCGTTCATTATTCTGCAATTCAGGGACAAGGCTTTCGCACATTAGCCGAAGGACAGCAAGTCACTTTTGATATTGAAGACGGCGCTAAAGGTCCGCAAGCGACCAACGTTCAAATCTGATAATGATATAGCCCTGTAATGCAGGGCTTTTTATTGTAGTAGCAATTTATCTGCTGCATCAATGGCGCTTAAATAGGCTGCTTCAACTCGTCCTTTAATACACCAGTCACCAATCGCCCCCAATTGCAATTCTGAGTCAATACAGGAACGAAAATCCTCATGACGCGAAATATTGGCATAGCGCCAACGATGTAAATCAATCAATTCAGCCTGCTGCAAATCCAGCTTTAATACAGAAGAGGTTTCCCGCATGAGGTATTCGATGACTGCTTCATCCGCCAGATCCATATTAGAATCGGCCCAGCGGTTTGTCGAATGTACGAGTAAAGAGTAATGACCTTTCGGCCTGCCAGGTTTGGTATGGTTATTACAAACCCAACTAATATCTGCATCTTTTATTAATGCTGCATCCCAGGGGATGGATAAATCCTCCTGATAGCCCAACATTAATGAGTAACATCCTTTTAATTTACGTCTCGATATGGCGCCGTAATTATTAAAGTTATGTGGAATTAGATCGGTTACCTGTTGTGACGGAATGGCCGTAATGACCCAGTCGAACAAGCCCAATTCCTGATTATTTTCCCCAAATAGCTGCCATTGATTATCAGTCTTTGTTAGCTTTTTGACCTTGATTTTATGATTGATGACTAATTCACTAGTCATGGCTTCTGCCAGTGCGCGCATAGTGGGTGTAGCGACATAATGTGGATACTCTTCATCCCATTTCCATTTTTGTGTTATCTCGCCAGCCGCTATCTCTACAAAATTCACATCCCAACGGGCGATGTGACCTTGCGCGATGAAAGGTTGTAGAAAGTTCTTAAATGGGGCAGAACGCGCGATAAAATATTGCGCGCCATGATCGAACTGATATCCATTTAGTTCACTTGAGGCCATTCTGCCACCGACATGTCGGGATTTTTCAAATACCTGGACTTGAAATCTTGCTTGCAACTCTTTTGCGAGTGTTAAGCCTGCCAGCCCAGCTCCAATTATCGCCATCGTCTTCATAGCATCAGTTTTGCATAACTTGTTTTTTAACGATATTCCAATATCGAAAGAAACGCTCAACCTTAATTACTTTTTCAGTCTTTACGAATGGCGTATCGTTAACAATTTCAGTAGGGAAATCCAGGGAGGCAATCATACTTTGCAAATATGGATTTGGTGTTGCAGGGATTTTTATCGACTCAGCATGAATTGCATTGGCATGATGATTCAATGTATCGATTGTTTCACCCTCCAGGATAGTAACAGGTAATTCACATAATGATTCATAGATAAAAACCAATCGTTTAAAGCTATAGTTCATTTTTTTTAAATAAATTTCGTCCCATATAAATACAGACTGACGATGACCACCTGCTGCCTCAAATACAGGATGACTAAGCCTTAAAGCATCTTCATGTAACCAGACCAGATTCATGGTTGAGATTGCATGTTTGGGAACAATTTTTTGCTAAGGGTTTCGTAGCTGGCATCAAGTACCTGATTATCATGACTACAGGTATTTATTTCCTTATTCGCATATTTACGAACATTTTCAAGATTAAAAATGTATGGTTTGTTACTAAATGTGCTGGCTATCCATTGCCAGGACAGATTATTACTGGCCGCATCTCCATCGATTAAATGATGCAGAAACCACCTTGCCCCTGCCTGCCATTTAATCTGACGCCAATGAATGACATATGCCGCTACATACATACGCGTATGATTATGCATGTAGCCGCTATCAAGTAAGGTATGTATGAATTGATCGATACATGCAACACCGGTTTCTCCATGAGCGATATCGTCAGGAAGCTCATCCGCATAATCATCCTTAGAAAATCCGGTTTTATATGGTTCAATATCGAACCAGATACAATTTGAATCTTCGTAGTATTTACGTTGCCAGAAATCACGCCATGCCAGTTCCTGGATAAATTTTTCAATCTTTGCAGGTTTATCTATTTTTGATAATGCTGTTTTACGTACTCGGTCGAGTGTCAGGATGCCATGTCTTATGTAAGGTGATAGATAGGTGATTTTACCGTTTAAAAAGTTACGACTTCTCACATATCCTTCAGGATCAATATTATCGAGTCGAATTTCTGCTTCCTCAACCCCTCCACGATGGTGGCTCACCGATCTATCTGTTAGCCAAGGCGATAGTGTTGCAACATAATCGATTAATTCGTTTCTATCGGAAAAAGTTTTTTGTAGTTTATTCATCTTTTTACAGCATTTCATGTTGACGCATTGGCATCGCATCAATAAGCTCGAATAAATCGCTTGGTGTGACAGCTTGATTTTGTCTTAGTTTTACGCCGTTATCTTTGCCAATCAAGAATACAGAAAACTCATTGGCAGATTGATCATAGTATTGATGAAAACTATTTGGTGTTAATTGTTGTTGAGTTACATCATCTATCATTACAGAGTTATCTGCATAAATGATAATTGTCACCATGTCTCTTTCCAGCATACCCGCTTTATTAAGCTTCAAAATGGCAGTTTGTTTGGTATATTCGGTATGTTTATTATCAGGTGTAAAAATAATTAAAACGCGATTTTTCCAGATGTAATCTGTCATCACTGATTTAACATCGAGCGCATAATTATTACTGGAAACGAATAAAATGAGGATGAATAAATATCGCATGAATGGTTAGGAGCGAGCCTCATTAAAAAGTTCCTTCCCGTAATGGGTAGGTATCGATTCTATTTTTGGAGAAAACTGATGCAGGCCACGGCAGAGTTACAAGTGATTCCTCTTGGTGAGGGGATATCAGTCAGACCACAAATTAAACAAGTGTTGGAGATTCTTAAAGGATATGATTTTGTCCTGGAAACTCATGCTTCGGGAACAGATATAGAAGGTAATATCGATGAAATACTTGCGGCAATAAAGCAATGTCATGAAACTCTGCACGAAAATGGATGCATACGCTTAATCAGCTACCTTAAGTTAGAGACACGTACCGATAAAATTCCCACACTTGCTGGTAAACGTCTGGAATAGATTATGTCATCTGTTAAATCGGTCAAATATCTTGGCTATGGGGGATTAGCGCCTTTTTTATTGGCTCTCGCTGGCATTATTTTTTCGGATGTAAAACTGCAGGATTTTTATGTTCATGCCTTTACTGCTTATAGTGCAGTAATTTTAAGTTTTATTGGCGCGGTACACTGGGGTTTTATACTGAAGAATGAGACTGTTCCAAATAAACAGACATTATTGAGTATTAGTGTAATACCTGCATTGATTGGATGGCTCGCACTATTATTCTCACCAGTAGCAAGCCTTTTTATTTTTGCACTGGCGTTCCCAGCAGTATTTCTTTATGAGCGTTTTTCGTCAGTGTCAATTTTGTTACCGGAGTGGTATATGCTATTACGCATACAATTAACATTAGCAGTGACAATCATGCAATTTGCTGCCATTGCCTGGAGTATGGTTTGAAGAAAGGAAATAGAATGACACCATCTGCTGATCAGGAATCAGTCTGGGATTATCCTCGTCCGCCTGCAATAAGAGAATGCCGTAAACCCGTGAAAATTATCTTTGCGGATATTGTGCTTGCTGAAACTTCGACCGCAATTTGTATTCTGGAAACCAGTCATCCACCTACCTATTACATTCCTCCAGAAGATATAGACATGCAATGGTTGTTACCTGTTAAAAGAACCAGTTTTTGTGAATGGAAAGGACATGCGGTTTATTTTGATATTATAAAAGATACAAGGCATCACCCACAGGTTGCCTGGACTTATCCCGAACCTGACCATGCCGACAATCAATGGCGGTATGACCGCAGCCACAAGGGATGGAGCGTCCCCTCAGGAGATTATCATTCTTAATAGTGAGATTTCGAGGAATACTCTGGACGGCATC
>JBCCHP010000125.1:0-3897 GCA_039028675.1 Pseudomonadota bacterium
CATTTTCCAGGCTTATCATTATTCTCGTGTTAATTGAGCAATATATTTATCGCCATCTACCGCATCATTAACGGCACGACGCTGTAACATATTCATAATCCGAGGGTCAGTATTTGCAATTATTTCTTCTTTTGTACCTGTCATGATTTGAGTACCTTGATCCATTACAGTGATGCGGTCTGCAATTTTGAAAGCACTCTCAAGTTCGTGAGTAACGACGATAATTGTCATATTTAAAGCATCACGTAATTGCAAGATGAGTTCGTCAAGTTCAGCAGAAGCAATTGGGTCAAGACCCGCAGAGGGTTCATCAAAGAAAAGAATATCCGGATCCATTACAGTTGCGCGTGCTAAGCCGGCTCGCTTTAACATGCCACCAGATAGTTCTGCAGGCATCAAGTCTTCATGCTCGGCGAGATTCATTAATTCCAGTTTCATACGAGCCATAATACGTATTGTTTGTTTATCCAGCTTGGTATGTTCCAACAATGGTAATTCAACATTTTCTATCAGTGACATCGAACTAAATAACGCACCATTTTGAAATGCAACACCAATATTTTTTCTTAATTCATGTAAATCTTTGTTTGATATATTTGTGACTTCTTTTCCAAGCAGACTAATTGAACCGCTAGAAGGTGTTAGTAAACCTAGTATATGTTTAAATAATGTTGTTTTACCTGAACCACTATGCCCCATTATTACCATGATTTCTTTTTGTGTAATCGTGAGTGACACATCAGACAGAATTTGGCGTTGCCCGTAATAACTATTTACCTGGGATATTTCGACAACGCTTTTTGGTTTATGGTTTGACATGTATTTTTATCATGCCAGAAAAGCCAGACACTGGCACGAATTGTTATAAGGATGAGGTATTTAAAAGTCGTTGTGAGATTTGTGATGCAAGTTTTTCCGATTGTTCCAGTTCTGGCTCACTCAGTTCACTTTGCAATTTATCACGACGCTGAATATCCATTGCATTACCGCTATTAGCAATAATTTGATACCAGGCCATCGCCTTTATCCTATCTTGTTCAATACCTTTACCAGATAAATAAAGCGTTGCTAAATTTCTTTGTGCAATCATATGGCCTTTTTCGGCAGCCTTTAAATACCAACTTGCTGCTTCTTGCATATCTTTTGTCACTCCATCGCCATAGGCATAGGCAATTGCTACTTTATATTGTGCAGGTGCATAATCAAGATTTGCAGCCTGTAATAATAATTCGAATGCTGTTTCATTATTCTTATCAACACCTTCACCGTACGCATATTGCAATCCTCGGTCATATAGTGATTTGGGACTATCATCACTTTCACTGGGTTGATCTGTTACATCTTGAGTATCAATAGACGGGTCTTCTAATGGCATAAAATTGGTTTCAGGTTCAACCTCTAGTTCTGACACAAGTAATTCCTGTGTTGTGTCTGTGGCGGGCGTATCGACCGATATCGCTGTCTTTTGCAGATTTTCCAGATTTGAACTTGCAGACGTATGTCCCTGATTAGCGGCTTTCTCATACCAATACATGGCTTGCTGATCATCCTGATTTACGCCTTCTCCCATTAAATACATATTCCCTAAACTATACTGGGCATCCATGTAACCGTTTTCTGCAGATTGTTGAAACCAACTAGCAGCAGATTGATAATTACGTTCCAGCCCATCACCAACATAATATCTTGCAGCCAAATAATATTGTGCCTTACTGTCACCTTGTTCAGAAAGTTGATGTAATTCTATGATGACAGGATCGTCACTGATTGGTGTAATAGTTTCAGCAGGAAGTTGCGATTCAATATTTGTTTCTATCGCAACTATCTCAGCTTCAGGTTCAACATAAATAGTTTCCGCAGCCTCATCAAACACTTCAGTAACTTCGATAGTGTTATTTTCAACTGTTGCAGTTGACTTAATATCAGTTTCAGTTTTTAACTGAATACTTTCGTCTTTCTCACCAAATAAACTATCAAAAAAACCACCACTCGTATCTGCATTTGTATCAGCTAATGTACTTTCCTCTGATAATTCAGCAGGAGGTTCTGTTAATTCAACGCTAGCAATTTCTGTATCAGTAGTATTTTCAAGGCTTTCTGAAACAGTTTGTTGTGCGCTTTCATTTTCCTGATTCAGTACGATGAGTTTTTGTAGATTACCAAGGTTTTGTTTTGCAGCAATATGCCCTTGTTCACTGGATTTTTGATACCAATACGCTGCTTTCACATTGTTTTGTTCGATGCCTTCTCCAAGAAGATACATATTGCCGATACTGTATTGTGCATCGCGGTTACCCTGTTCAGCAGCCAGTCGATACCAGGCATAGGATTTTTCATAGTCTTGTTCTACACCATTACCAATGTAGTACATTGATCCTAGATAATTTTGCGCCTTTGCATCACCCCCTTTGGCAAGCGGTGTAAAGTTTGCCAAAGCAAGATCAAAATCCGTTTCCATTAATGCGCGCCGACCCGTTTGTACATTATATTGAGACATATCAGAGTCATTCTGACTACCAATTTCAAATTCCTCTTGTAATAGTGCGAGTTGCATCTCATCCTGATAAGGGCTTTGACTAAAATCTGGAATTTCAGGTACTGTATTTTCTTCGACGGCTTGTATAAGTGGCTCTTCTATCGCGACGGGTTCATTAATTGATTCATTTAGCGTGTCTTCCGCGTTGATATCAGTCGCTTCATCTATTTTTTGTTCTGCAGTAATATCTTCAGTTTCATTTATTTGTTCTGTTTCTTCAGATTCATCACTGGAAAATAGCCGACTAAAGAAACCGGTAATTCCGCCTGATGAAGATTCATCTGTTTCAATATCTTCAGTGCTGACTTCTTCTGCCTGTGTAAGTTCTGCATCGACGTCTTCTTCTACACTTATCTCTTCTCCTGCAAATACATCTTCTGACAAACGACTTTCATCTGCTGTGTTATCTAACATAGCGATTGTTTCGGCATCTGATGATAAGGAAATATCGATCACATCTTCTTCTATTGTTATAGGAGCTTCTGGTTCGATTACTATATTGTCGTCAGAGACTGGTTCTGACTCTTGAGATGCTAAAGCGACAGTTTGATCATTTGGCTCTGTTTCAGGTTCTACATATTCAGGAATAGCAGGTCTTATTGCCAGCGATTCGCTAATTATGGTTTCTTCCACTTCAATGATTGGTTCTTCTGCGAGGACGATTTGTTCGCGCTCGACTTGTGCGACAGGCACTTCTTCGGTACCAGTATCGAACTGTTCTGTCGATTCAGTCTGATTAATCTGATTATCGTTTTCATCATCACTGGAAAAAAGGTCGCTGAAAAAAGAACCCAGACCACCTTCATCTTCAGTGTCTACTTCGGGTGCAAGTGCAATCGTTTCATCATCGGGCGCAATAACCTCTTGTGTTTCAGTCTCGATAGCAACAGCTTCTATTTCTTGAATCACCTCATCAACAACATTCTCTTCAACATCAATGGGTTGTTCCGCCAGTTCGGGAACGGTAATAGTTTCGTTTTGTTCTGATGCTTGATTGATTAACTCTTCTTCAGTCTCTATGGCCGACTCAATTTCATTGTTTAATTCTGATGATATATCAGATTCGTTATAGGCAACGATAACCTCATCAACGATCTCTTCTTCAATGGCTATTGGTGCTTCTGCTGCGAGAATCGGAGTAGCTTCAATCGGTTCAGGTTGTTCTATTGGCTCATCTATAATGGTTGATACGACCGGTTGTTCTTCTTGCGATATGAATTTATCAGAGGCAGTTTCATCCACCACATCATCGTCTTTACTACCAAAGAATTCGCCAATACGTGAAAACAAACCTTTGGATTCTTCGTCGGTATCATTCGTTTCTACCGGTGAGGGCTCAATATCAGCTGCTATAGCTTCAA
>JBCCHP010000126.1:0-3776 GCA_039028675.1 Pseudomonadota bacterium
TGATTAAATAACTATAAAACTTGTTTAATTTCATTTTGCAATCACTCCTGTCAACAGGATATTCAATAATTCATCACAATTTGATCTATCCCAGTATAAATCATTTCTGCATAGGTTTCGTTAGCATTACTGTCAAGATGAATGCCATCAGCACTGACAAATTCCTCAACAACAATACCTTTTGATCGCATCTTATCAGGCATATCAATAACATGAGATTGTAAATCATCCGCAATCGTTTTTATTAAATCATTATAAGGCTGAAAATTATCATTAAAAGATCGTTGATTTCCCTGTATATCATCGACTTCTGCAATGAGATGATTGATGACAAATACCGGGACACTTTGATGTTGTATTGCTATTCGATAAAACTCTCGTAAGTTCCGCTCATATTCTGACTGGCTCACACGGGCAATATGATTATGATGATAGACATTGGCATCGTTGAAACCAAACTCAATTAGTAAAATACCGGGTAGTAAAGGCATGACGTCTTCAGCAAATCGATCGATGCCTTGCGCGGTTGTATTTCCGCTGATACCACAATTATGAACCTGGAATTTCTTTGGCTGTAATGTATCCAGTTTATCCTGTAATAAAGTCGTCCAACGTAATTCAAGCGGGAATTCACGGCCTTCAGTAATAGAATCACCGAAACAAACAATATTAATCATTCAAGACTAAACTCAACTATAGCTAAATCAGATTTATCTCCAGAGAATGATGCCCAGATAGAAGATAAAGATTCACCCGTGACCGGATGTACCAAACTTTCATCAATGTCTAATAAAGGCTTTAATACAAAAGCATATTTTTGTATATCTTCTCTTGGTATATCGTATTTCGGATCAACTACATCGCCATAAAGCAATAAATCAATATCTAGTGTTCTGGATGAGTAACGGGTTTCATTTCGTTTTCGACCATAGTTGAATTCAATTTTCTTAGTTTCATCGATAATTTCGTCTATCGTCTTATGCGTAATGAATGAGACAACTAAATTATAAAAATCTTCTCCATCGAATCCGACTGAAGTACAACGATAAACAGGCGAGATGAGTAATTTACCAAATCGTTCAGCCAATACGTGCAGACCGCCACGAATATTATTTTCTCTATCAATATTACTGCCAATGCCCAGATAAACGTTGACCATGGTTAGTGCTTTTCACCTCGTTCGATGATGACACCTACATCGCGTACTCCTCTTAAGGCGCCCTTTTTATTCAAGGTCAGCTTGACCCAGGAAGTATTAAATTCCGACAATATAATTTCAGTGATTCGCTCAGCCAATGCTTCAACCAATTCAAATTCACTTTCACCAACATAAGCTAACAACCGTTTAGCAACGTCTTTGTAATTCAATGTGTCTTCAATGTTGTCGCTATTCGCAGCCGCACGAATATCTGTTGCCATTTCAATATCTAAAATGACTGTTTGTTTCATTCGGCGCTCCCAGTCATAAATACCTATTACCGTATCAATTCGTAGATCTTTTATATAAATTTTATCCATACTTCTTCTTTCACTATTATCAATTACGTAACATCATACATCAGTAATTATTTAAATAGTGCATGTGCTTGACCTTCTTCACTATACGGATTCCAATACCATTATGCTTAGTGCCAGTATATTAATTATTATTGCCTATCTCATGGGCTCGATTGCATCCGCAATACTTGTCTGCCAATTACTTGGCTTATCTGATCCCAGGAGTGGAGGTTCCGGTAACCCGGGAGCGACCAATGTAATGCGTTTGCATGGCAAAAAGGCAGCTGTTCTGACATTGCTTGGGGATGTAGTAAAAGGCTTTTTGCCGGTAATGCTTGCATTATATTTAAATCAGCCTGATTTAATTATTGCGTTATGTGGCTTGGCAGCATTCACTGGCCATGTATTTCCTGTTTTCTTTAAATTTAAAGGTGGCAAGGGCGTCGCGACACTCATTGGTGTGTTATTTGCCACACATTGGCAATTGGGATTGGGATTTGTCTTCACCTGGCTCATCATTGCTGGCATTTTCCGTTATTCATCCCTGGCAGCATTAGTCGCAGCGGCATTATCACCCATCTATGCGTGGTTTGCGTTGGAGGCGTTACCGTATTTATTTTGTCACGGCATCATGGTTGCCATGCTCTTCTGGCGGCATCAATCAAACATTCAAAACTTGATGGCGGGCAATGAGGGTAAAATTGGCGCTGGGAAGACTAAAGATCCAACATAGACCATCTTGGCTGAGCCTGAAACTGCAATGCCTCATGCTGACCCCGCATTAATCGCAAATAGCCGCAATAGGCAATCATGGCACCATTATCCGTACAAAACGCAGGCCTGGGAAAATATACCTTACCGTTTTTTTCTGCCATTAAGTTATGCAAGCCAGCACGCAATTGTTTATTGGCGCTGACACCACCCGCCACAACAAATTGATTCAAATAGGTTTCCTCCATTGCTCGCCGACATTTAATCAAAAACGTATCGACCACGGCATCGACAAAGGCGCGCGCTATATCCGCTTTGGTTTGCTCATCTTTAGGTTCTTTCTGATAGGTATTAAGCGCAAATGTTTTTAAACCACTAAAACTGAAATCCAGACCCGGTCTATCGGTCATTGGTCTTGGAAAGGTAAAACGCTTGCTGTCACCTTTCTCTGCCAATGCCGATATGGCCGGTCCGCCAGGGTAAGGTAAACCCAGCATTTTTGCCGTTTTGTCGAAGGCTTCGCCTGCGGCATCATCAACAGATTCGCCTAATATTTGATATTCACCAATATCTGAGACTTTCACTATTAAGGTATGTCCTCCAGAGACAAGTAAGGCAAGAAATGGAAACTCAGGGACTTCCTCCTCTAATAAGGGTGCAAGCAAGTGCGCTTCCATATGATGCACGCCAACAGCAGGTATCGATAATGAGTAAGCCAGACTGCGACCAACCGCCGTACCGACCAATAGTGCGCCCATTAATCCCGGCCCGGCGGTATAGGCGATGCCATCCAGATCAGCCAGCTTGTTATCAGATTCCGCTAAACAGGTCTGAATTAACGGCAATATACGGCGAATATGGTCACGTGACGCGAGTTCCGGAACCACTCCGCCATATTGCTTATGCAGGTCAATCTGGCTGAATAATTGATGTCCAAGCAAGCCTTGATCTCCGTCGTAGATGGCAATACCCGTCTCATCACAGGAGGTTTCTATACCTAATACACGCATGATTTATGAAAAATTAATGGAAAATATGGTTTATTGGATTGCAATTTGATTGATAGTTACTAAAATGTCGCCCTTTTTTCGATTTGACAATTATTTAACAGGAATTCAGATACTATGCCTTCAGTTAAGGTAAGAGACAACGAACCTTTTGATATCGCGATGCGTCGATTCAAGCGCGCTTGTGAAAAAGCTGGCACACTGGCCGACGTCCATAAACGTGAGTTCTACGAAAAGCCAACTCAGGTTCGCAAGCGTAAGGCGGCGGCAGCGGTAAAACGTTCACAAAAGCAAGCCTCTCGAAACATTCTGCGTCGAACCCGACCTTATTAATCTCACATCCTGATCAGCAATGGCTGATATTAAATCCAGCATTAGTGAAGACGTAAAGGCTGCCATGCGCAGTAAAGACAAACGGCGTCTTGGCGCGCTGCGTCTTATTCAGGCAGCATTCAAACAAAAAGAAGTCGACGAACGTATTGAACTGGATGACCAGCTATGTATCGCGATTCTGGACAAGATGGCAAAACAACATCGTGACTCTATCGAACAGTTCAAACA